>JADJQS010000009.1 GCA_016712635.1 Gammaproteobacteria bacterium
CTCCCTGACTGGTTGTCCCACAATCATTGCGTCGCACGTCGCGGCATTGGTCGTACTCAATTGAGCATCTCGCCGATGCGGTTCCAGGTAATGCCGCGACATCCCAGTTCATCCCCCCATAAACGCTTTCCCGACCAGATTCTCTTCCGGCACCGTGCCCCGGTAACGGCTGTCGTTGCTGTTGTCACGGTTGTCTCCCCATCACGAAGTAATGCTCCCCGGCTTTGTCGCTCCCCCCCCTCAACGATCGGGCGGCTGTTCTCGACCAGGATTTCGTGTGTGCTTGACCACGCCCAACTGCTCGAGGCTGCAGGCTGGCCCCGCTCATCCGCAGGCCGGCACCGACGCCGGCGCGTAGATGCCGACATATTCCTGCGTCGCCCTTTCGCCGTTGACCAGCCACCGTCTTGTCGCTGTAGCCCGGACGCGGTCGCCAGGCGCCCGGCGTTCCGCTTGATGCCGGAGTCGGTGGCGGGATCCTTAAGGAAAGCGGAATACCCCGATGTCCCCGTGCCGGGGCGCGCCGATATCTTGGCACCCACCACCGGCAGGCGGATACCGTAGGAAAATTTGTTTACAGGATCGTCCCCGCCAGCAGGGTCGGCATCATGGAGCCCGAGGGGATTGGAACGGCTCGACGGGAACGACCGCAGCACCAGTACGACCAGGATAATGGGGAAGGGCGCGCATACTCCACCAGCAGAACTCCTTGCCTGGATCCGCTGGAGCTGCTCCTCGCCGTCCTGCCCGCCGCGCTCTGCGTCAATGCAGCGGCGGCGCGTTCCCGGCATGACCGCATGCATAGGCATCGAGCGCCAGATCAGCCCGGTCACCAGCAGGGCGAGCACCATTACCGCTTGGTCCGATTCATTTCTTTTCCCTGTATGTAGCACCGCCAGAAATGCGTCCGCGGGATCTCTGCCGAAACCGATCTGTTTTCATGCGCTTCTTGCCCTCCTTCTGTTTCTCCAACAGCTTGCGCTTGCGGGTGATGTCGCCGCCGTAGCACTTGGCGGTGACGTTCTTGGCGAGGCCGTTTACATAGCGCGCAGCGATGCGCGAACCGATCCGGGCCTGGACGGCGACTTCGAACATCTGGCGTAGGATTTCGCGCCGTCTGCTCGGTCGGCCGCGGCGGTCTGAGACGCGCTTTCGCGACGGAGGAGGCTCAGGGCCTCGACCGGATTTGCCGTTGACCAACAGGTCGAGCCGGACGAGATCGGCCTGGCCGTAGCGGTTGAAACTGTAGTCGAACGACGTAGCCGCGGGTGGCCGACTTGAGGCGGTCGTAGGAGTCGATCACCACCTCGCTCATCGGCAGTTCGTAGGAGACCATCACCTGGTGGCCACAGGTGTTCGATCTTCTTCTGGACGCCGCGCTTCGGTCGTCGCACAGTTTGATGACCGGGCCGAGATAGGCCGGCGGCACCGGGATGTCGGCGCGGACGATGGGCTGGCGGGGCTCGCTGATCTGGCCGGCGTCCGGGCAACGCCGGGGATTGATGGCCTCTCCCAGGCCTCGCCCTTGCAGTCGGACCTCCTAGGTGACGTCCGGCGCGGTCGGGACCAGATCGAGGTTGGATTCTCGTTCCAAGCGCTCCTGGACGATCTCCATGTGGAAGAGGCCGAAACCGCAGCCGGAAACCGAAAGCACAGCCGCTCGTCTCCGGTTCGAATTAGAAGCAGGGGTCGTTGAGGTGCAGTTTCCCCAGGGCCTCGCGGAGTTCCTCGAAGTCCTGGCCGTCGGACGGGTAGAGTCCCGGAGAATACCATGCGGCGTTCGCCTTGAAGCCGGAGCAGGGCGAGGGCAACCTTCTCAGCGAGGATGGTGACGGTATCGCCGACCAGCGCCGGTCGACCGTCTTGATCCCCGCGGACCGGAAGCCGACCTGGCCCACGTTCAGGTCGCGCGTCTCCTGGTTCGGGGCGAACTGGTCCGACGTCCGTGCACTTCGCGGGTGGGGCCGACCGGTCGCATCTGGCGGATCTTCTGGCCAGACTTCGCACCCGGCCCTTGATGACGCGGATGTCCAACTGGCGCGAGGTAGTCGTCGAAGGTCCAGGAATCGAAGATCAGGGCCTGGAGCGGGGCCCACTCTTCACCCCGGGGAGGCGGGATCCGGTCGACCGGCGCTTCCAACAGTTCGCCGATGCCGAGCCCGGTCTTGGCACTCGCGCACCGGACCAGGTCGCGCTCGTGCCCAGGGTCCTCGATCTCCTGGAGCACTTCGTCGCTCGGGAGCGTCTTTGGTCGATCTTGTTGAAGACCGGGACCACGTCAGGCCGACCCTCCTCGAGGGCGGCGACAGAGCGTTGGCCACGGTCTGCAGCTCGACCCCCTGGGAGGCGTCGACCCACCAACAGAGCGCCTTCCGCAGGCGGCCGGCGAACGCGACACCTCGTAGGCCCGAAATCAGACGCGTGCCCGGGGGTATCGATGAAGTTGCAGTTAGGTCACTTTCGCCGTCCCGGGCGTACGGCATTCGGACGGGGCCTTGATCGTGATGCCGCGCGCGTTCCAGATCCCTGTCGTCAAGATTTGGTCCTCCATCTCCGCTTTCAGCTCAACCTCAGCGCTGGATGATGCGGTCGGCGAGGTAGTTTCCCGTGATCGATCTGGGCGATGATCGAAAAGTTACGGATGTGCCGCAGTATGGCATTCTTCCGGTCCATAAAGTAAGGGGGCGTGCCTGGCGCTCCCCTTTCTATCTTGCAGAACCGGTAAGTATCAGACGGCTTACGCTTCGCGTCCTCTTCCAGCTTCCAACGCCAGGAAAATGGGACTGCCGCGGCGCTCGCACCAGGACTGGCACCGCCTTGTAAGCCCGGCAGGTCCGAAACCAGCTTCTTTACTGCTCCACGCTTCCCACTTAGACGTTGTTGAACTGCAGAATGACATCGCCCCGGCGATCCCGGCCTTGGAGGCGGGGCCGCTTTCGGTCGCATCGACCAGCACGCCGTTCTTGCCGTCCAGCTCCTGTTTTTGATCCGGGGTCAGGTCCGCCACCGTGATCGCCAGGCGTTTGATCCGGGTGCTGTCGCCATCGCCGCCTCCGGCGGCGAGATCAACTCCTCCTCTCCGGCAGCTCGCTGATCATGACCTTGAGGGTCAGCGGCTTGCCGTTGCGAATCACCTTAAGCGGCAACTTGGCCCGATCTTGGACACGCCCATGGGCGGCAAGGCGCCGGAAACTCTCGACCTCCTTGCCGTCGGAACTCGACGATGACGTCGCCGACCATCACGCCCGCCTTCTGCGCCGGGCTGTCAGGCGCACGCGCGACCAACGCCGATCGCGCGGACATGCCGAAGGATTCCGCCAGGGCGCGGTCCAACATCCTGGATCAGAGTGCCCGGCCAACCGCGCGTGACATGCCCCCTCGCTGCGCAACTGGTCCGACCACGCTCATCGCGATATCGATCGGGATTACGAACGACGACCCCATGAACACGCCGGTGCGGCTGAAGATCTGCGAGTTGACCCCGACGACCTCGCCGTCCAAGGGTTGAACAGGGGTCCGCCCGATTACCGGGATTGATGGCGACATCGGTCTGGATGAACAGGACGTAGTTCTCGTTCGGCGGCTGCGGCCGATGGCGCTGACGATTTACCCGCCGTCACCGAGTGCTCGACCGAACGGCGGGCCGATCGCCAGCACCCAGCTTTACACCTTGAGGTCGGGACTGCCGATCTTGACCACCGGCAGCTTGTCGGCGTCGATCTTGAGCAGGGCGACATCGCTGTTCTTGTCACTGCCCACCCCTCCGACGACGCTCGCGCCGGTCGCTCAACCGAACGACCATCTCATCCGCATCCCGGATCACGTGGTTATTGGTGAGCACATAGCCCGTCAGCGGAGATGATGAAGCCGGAGCCGAGGATTTCTCGTCAGAATTCCTCGCCGCCACCTCCACCACCGCCCCATCGCCGCCGCGGTCTCAGAAAAAGCGCCGCAGAAATCGTCGAACGGCGGCTGTTCGGGCATCGACTCCCCTTGCGGGTTGCGAAACTGTTCCTGCTTGATCTTGGTGTTGGTGCTAATATTGACTTGACGGCCGGGCTGCTCTGCTCCACCAGCTCGGTGAAATCGGGCAGATCGCCAATCGCCGCCCGGCGCTCGCGGCGGCCATCAGCATCACCAAGGCTGCGCCGTGCGACATCCGCCACCCCTTTCATCAAACCCGCATTGACTCACTCATTTCACTCCTGTGTTGTTGCGTTACTTCAATTCTGTCCTTGCGCCGGTAATCGCGCATGATGTCATCCACCGCGACCGTCCGGTCGGGATCGTCCCGCATCCGCAAAGCCGATCAGGCTCGGCTGATGGCGCGGATCCCGGGAGATGGACCGGGTATAACGGCGCAGCCAGGCAAAGCCCAGCAGCAGCCCCAGTACTCCGCACACCGCCGCAGCCCCCTCGCGCGTTTCCCACGCGAGCGCGTCCGCCAGCATCCCTCCGGCCGCGCCGCCCAACAGCAGAAAGACCAGCGGCATGGCATATACCGCGAACGAGGTCCGCACCAAAGAGCCGTCCTCGAGGCCGATAACGACCATTTCACCGCGCTCGGCCCCGATCGTATTGATCACGCGGACGCGGCTGGTGCGGTTTCCGAACACCTTGGCGAGAACCCCGGTTCCGCATCCCTTCTGCGCGGCGCAGCTCCCGCAGGTGGTCTTGCGCTGGGTTTCCACCCAGGCAAATTCCCCCTCGGTCGTGATCACCTGTGCCGTTTCCGTCATCATCAGCGTGGCATCGGTATTACGGGATAACCCGGTATTTCGTTCGACAGCACTGTCAGCGGGCGGACGCCGCCAGGCGGCGTCATCCGGTTTGTTTCTGGATTACAGAGGGGGATTCCACGGGGATGCGTCACAGTATGTGAGCGGCGGCGATGATTGAAAACCCGGGAATATGGCTACCGATCCCTAATTCCCGGATCCGTAGCCGACCAGCTGTACATAGGACAGCATCGCCTGGGTGTCCGCAGCCCCGGGGGCGTAGCGGTGGGAATTCACCAGATAATCGTACAGGTCGGTTGTCGCCACCGAGGCATCCTCGCTCACCGCCACGCTGGAACGACGCGCGGGAGCCTGCTCCGTAGGCCTTGCCGCGGCGAGCACGGTGACCGTCGACTGCTTCGCGCGAACCGCCGGCGCGGCCGCCATCTGTACTGCGGTCGGTGTCGTCTGGGCCACATTCATGTCCGTCACCGGATCCTGCGCGACTGCAACCGTACTTGTGGACGCGATGACCGGCCCGGCCGGGTTGTGAGATCCGCTGTTCAGTTCCATTACGCCCACCCCGAATACCGCGATCGCGGACAGGGAGGCCGCCAGGGCGAATCCCAGTGTGGCCCGGGTTCTGTGCGACGGTGTCCTGATGGATTGTGACAGTGGAGGGTTTGTGACGCGGATTGGAAATGAATGGGTTCGTGTTCCAGGGCCAGCGCGACGCGCCCGGCCAGATCCCGCGAAAGGTGACCGGGCAGGCTTCCTTGCATCGTGTCGCGGATCAGATGATAGTTTCGCCAGCGTTCACCTGCCAGCTCATCGGTTTTCATCGCCTGGACGACACACGACATGTCACATTCGTCGAGCTCGCCATCAACCAGCAGTGAGACCTTGTCCGCGTTTCTTTCCATCATGGGCAACACCTGTCGTTTATGGTTATTTTGAACAGATTCAATCCAGCAGGGGCTTCAGCTTGCTGTTGATAACCTCGCGCGCGCGGAATATGCGCGACCGCACGGTCCCCACAGGACAGTTCATCCGCTCCGCGATCTCCTCGTAGCTCAGACCGTCGAGCTCGCGCGGGGTGATCGCGAGTACGCAGATCCTCCGGTAATTTTTCGATGGCACTGTGCACCGTATTCTGGATCTCGTCCCTGACCAGGAGGTGCTCGGGGGTCGCGTACTCCTTGAGCTCCGGACTCCCCCTCCAGATATCCCGCCTCCTCGGCATCGATGTCCACACTGGGCGGCCGCCGGCCTGGGTCACCAGATAGTTCTTCGCCGTATTGACTCCGATGCGGGTACAGCCAGGTATAAAACGCACTCTCTCGCCGCGAAAGCTCGGAAGGGCGCGGTACGCCGATAAACGCCTCCTGCGCTACGTCCACAACTTTATCTGATCATAGACATAGCGCGATATCAATTTAGTGAGCCTATATTGATATTTCTGTACGAGGATATCAAACGCTTTCTTGTCGCCATTTTGAATGTTCGACGGTGCCTGGTCAACATTATTATCGCCCATCCGGGCTGGCCCCTCCCGCAAGGCTTTGCGCCTTGCTCAAGTGGTATTGACGGTATTGTTATCGTTTAGTTCAGGGTGATTACGTTTCTGTTTGAGTCTTTTATGATATATAGCATATGTCCACGGCGCGAGTGGACCGGATTGTAGCAGATCACCCTGCTGAATCATCTGTCATACCATAATAAAATCAAGGCTTAATACCCCCCGCGCATGGATCGGCCCGGCATTACGATGTACTGATCATAGGGAGCAGCGCCGCCAGCCTCAGCCTGGGCTGCGGCTGGCCCCCCTTCGCGCGCATCGCCCTGATCCCAAGGCAGCCCTGAGCGAAGGCGCGACGCTGTATGCCCAGGGAGGCATCTCGGTGGTGCTCGACAAGGAAGACTCGCTCCAATCCCCATCGAGGACACCTTCAGCACGGGGGGCCGGCCTGTGCGATCCCACAGTGGTCGAGTATACCGTCAAACACGCCCGCAGGTGTATCAGTGGCTGATCGATCAGGGGCGTCGCCTTCACGCGCGCCAGCGGATCCGATGCCGGTACGGACTACCACCTCACGCGCGAGGGCAGGCACAGCCATCGCCGCGTGGTGCATGCCGCGGACGCCACCGGCCGCGTGGTTGAAGTTCACGCTGGAACGGAAGGCGCGCGAACACCCCAATCACCGTCTTCCGAATATCACCTGGCCATCGACCTGATCCGGGAGAAGGTGACCGGATCCGACGATGTCCGCTGTCGGCGCCTATGTCTCGACCTGCAAAGTGCCCGGGAGTCAGCGTCATATCTGCCCGCTGCACCGTTCTCGCCACCGGGGGCGCGGGAAGGTCTCCTCTATACCACCAACCCGGACATTGCCAGCGGCGACTGGCATCGCCATGGCCTGGCGTGCGGGCTGCCGTGTGGCGACCTGGAATTCATCAGTTCCACCCCACCTGTCTGTACCACCCCAAAGGCCAAATACTTCCTGGTCACCGAGGCCGTGCGCGAGGCGCCGCCTGCTGCTGCCCGACGGCAGCCGCTTCATGGACCGCTTCGACCCGCGCGGCGAACTCGCCCCCGCGCGATATCGTCGCGCGCGCCATCGACCACGAGATGAAGCGCCTGGGCGTCGACTGCGTCTTCCTCGACATCAGCCACAAGCCGGCGGACTTCATCCGCGATCACTTCCCCACCATCCAGGAGCGCTGCCTGGAGTACGGCATCGATATCACGCGCGAGCCGATACCGGTGGTGCCGGCGGCGCATTACCTGTGCGGCGGCGTCATGACCGATCTGCACGGGCGCACCGACATCGACGGCCTGTACGCGGTCGGCGAGATGTCCTTCACCGGCCTGCACGGCGCCAACCGCATGGCGAGCAATTCGCTGCTCGAATGCCTGGTGTTCGCCGAGGCCGCCGCCGAGGACATCGCGCGGCGCCTGCCGGAGTTCGCCCCGCCGCGCGCGCTGCCGGCCTGGGATGAAAGCCAGGTGACGGACTCGGACGAAGAGGTGGTGGTGGCGCACAACTGGGACGAGCTGCGCCGCTTCATGTGGGACTACGTCGGCATCGTGCGCACCGACAAGCGCCTTCAGCGCGCCCAGCACCGCACCGGGAGCTGCTTCGCAAGCAGGGATCGACGAATACTATGGCAATTTCCGCGTCACGCGCGACCTGCTCGAGCTGCGCAACCTGGTGCTCATCGCGGAACTGATCATCCGCTCCGCGCTGCAGCGCAAGGAAAGCCGCGGACTGCATTTCACCCTGGATTATCCGGCGATCGACCAGGCGCACGCGCCGCGCAACACCATACTCACGCCGAAGCACCGCGGCGGCGCGGCGTTTCAGGCGGGATAGGCCGACCCGGCGGGCTCGGCGCTGTGCAGGCCGAGCCGGACGCGCAGGCGGCGATAGGTGTCGCTGTCGAGGCTGTCCGGCAGCAGGACGATCGAGCAGCGGCGCCCCCCTGCGAAGTTGAGCACGGTCAATTCCGGATGCACGTAGGAGTCCGGCCGCAGGCGGCACACGCGCGTCCGCCCTCCCCGCTCGATCAGGCGCCATTCGCCATCACGCGCCCACACCAGCGCCACGACGTCGCCGTCCCCGCGCATCAGCACGCGGGCCGAACAGCTCCGTGCAAGACACAGGACGACCAGGATGGCCAGCAGCGCGCCCGTCACGTTCCCGAGCGGCAGAAACGGTATGAACGCCAGCGCCCCGGCATGCGCTGCGCCCAGGTAAAGCGCGAGCCGGCGCGAGCGGCGCAGGTCAAGCCGCAGCGGCGCGGCGTATCCTGGCGATGACATCGCAGACCTCCCGCTCGCTCGGCGGCAAGCCCCCGAGAAGATATTCCAGCAGCAGCTGGTCCGGGTAGTCGAGCAGGCGCCGGAACGCCGCCCGCTCGGCGTCCGCTGCGCCATCGTAGGCGTGATCGAGGTACGCCTGCAGCAGCAGGTCGAGCTCCCGCATGCCGCGGCGGCACTGCCAGTGCAGTCGCGCGCGCTCATGCGCCTCGTCCATGGCGCCCATCAGATGAACTGCTTCAGCATCATCTGTTTGATCTCCCCGATGGCGCGGGTGGGGTTGAGTCCCTTCGGGCAGACCTGCACGCAGTTCATGATGGTGTGGCAGCGGAACAGCTTGTAGGCGTCCTCAAGGTCGTCAAGCCGTTCCTCGGTAGCCTGATCACGGCTGTCGGCAAGAAAGCGGCGCGCCTGCAGCAGCGCCGCGGGACCGAGGAACTTGTCCGGGTTCCACCAGAACGACGGGCAGGCGGTGGAGCAGCAGGCGCACAGCACGCACTCGTACAGTCCGTCGAGCCGTTCGCGCTCCTCCGGGCTCTGGCGGAACTCGACCTCCGGGGTCGGGTCGTGATTGATCAGGTACGGCTTGACGGCGCGATACTGGTGGTAGAACTGCTCCATGTCGACGACCAGGTCGCGAATCACCGGCAGGCCGGGCAGCGGGCGGATCTCGATCGGCTGTTTCAGGTCCTTCAGCGGGGTGATGCAGGCGAGGCCGTTGCGGCCGTTGATGTTCATGCCGTCGGAGCCGCACACCCCTTCACCGCAGGACCGGCGGTAACTCAGCGTCTCGTCCTGCGCCTTGATGCACGCCAGTGCATCAAGCAGCATCATGTCGGGCGTGAGGCCGTCGACCTCGTAGTCGCGCATGACGGGACCGGCGTCGCTCTCCGGATTGTAGCGGTACACGGAAAATCGCATGCGTTCCATGATCAATACACCCTCGGCTTGGGGGGGAACGGCTCCACGGTGCGCGGCTTCATGCGCACCGGCTTGTAATCGAGCGTGCCGCCGTCCCTGAAATACAGCGAATGCTTGAGCCAGTGCTCGTCGTCGCGCTGCGGATAGTCGATGCGCGAATGCGCGCCGCGGCTTTCCCGGCGCGCCAGCGCCGAAGTCACCGCGGCCAGCGCCACGTCCATCAGGTTCTCCAGCTCCAGCGCCTCGATGCGCGCGGTATTGAACACCCGGCTGTGGTCGCCCAGCCCGACATGCTGCAATCTCTGTTCCAGTTCGCGCACCTTCGCGACGCCCTGTTGCAGCACATCCTCGGTACGGAACACCCCGCAGTAATGCTCCATCGCGCGCTGCAGCTCCGCGCGCAGGCCGCTCACCGTCTCGCCGTCGCGCTGCTCGTCCCAGCGCGCCAGCCGGCCGAGCGGACGCTCGATGGCCTCCGCGTCGAGCACGCGGTGATAGCGCGCCTCCTTCAGGTACTCGATGATGTGGTTGCCCGCCGCGCGCCCGGAATACCACGATATCGAGCAGCGAGTTGCCGCCCAGGCGGTTGGCGCCGTGCACCGAGACGCAGGCGCACTCGCCGACCGCGTACAGACCGGGCAGCGGTTCCTCCGGTCCCTGGCGCTCCGGCGCCACGACCTGTCCGAAGCGATTGGTCGGGATCCCGCCCATGGTGTAGTGACAGGTCGGGAAGACCGGCACGGGATCGGTCACCGGGTCGATGCGCAGGAACGTGCTGACCATCGCATGGATGCCGGGCAGACGCTTGCGGATCACGTCGGCACCGAGGTGATCGAGCTTCAGCAGGACATGGTCGCCGCCGGGCCCGCAGCCGCGTCCCTCGCGCACCTCGGTCGCGATCGCGCGGCTCACCACGTCGCGGCTGGCGAGGTCCTTCACGTGCGGCGCGTAACGCTCCATGAAGCGCTCGCCTGTGCTGTTGACGAGGTAGCCGCCCTCGCCGCGCGCGGCCTCGGAGATCAGCATGCCCTTGCCGGCGATGCCGGTCGGGTGGAACTGGATGAACTCCATGTCCTGCAGCGGGATGCCGGCGCGCAGCGCCATCGCCATGCCGTCGCCGGTATTGATGCGGGCATTGGTATTGGTGCGGTAGAGCTGGCCGGCGCCGCCGGTCGCGAGCAGCGTCGTCTTCGCCTCGATCACCAGCGGCTCGCCGGTCTCGATGCACAGCACGAGGGCGCCGAGGATGTAGCCGTCATGGTCGCCGAGCAGGTCGATGGCGAAGTATTCGTCGAAGAAGTGGGTCTTCGCGCGGATGTTCTGCTGGTACAGGGCGTGCAGGATGGCGTGGCCGGTGCGGTCCGCCGCGGCGCAGGTGCGCGCCGCCTGCTCGCCGCCGAAATTCTGGCTCTGGCCGCCGAAGGGGCGCTGATAGATCTTGCCGTTGTCGAGGCGCGAGAACGGCACGCCGAAGTGCTCGAGCTCGATCACCAGGCGCGACGCCGCCCGGCACATGTACTCGATCGCGTCCTGGTCGCCCAGCCAGTCGCTGCCCTTGACGGTGTCGTACATATGCCAGTGCCAGTTGTCGGGCAGCACGTTCGCGAGCGCCGCGTTCATGCCGCCCTGCGCGGCGACAGTGTGCGAGCGCGTCGGAAATACCTTGGACACCACCGCCACCGAGGCCTCCGCCTGCGCGAGCTGCAGCGCCGCGCGCAGCCCGCCGCCGCCTGCGCCGATGACAAGGGTGTCGAAGCGGCGGCGTTCCACCTGATTGCCGGCGTAAGCGCTCATCCGCTATGGAGGGAATACAGGGTCTGCAGCACCCACAGGCCGGTGCCGGTGAGGCCGAGCCCCGTCAGTGCGAGCAAGGCCAGACGCACGGACAGCGCGCCCGCGTAATCGATGATCACGTCGCGCATGCCGACCCAGGCGTGCAGCAGCAGGGCGCCGAAGAACAAGGCGGTGGCCAGGCCGACCAGCGGATCGGACATCCAGGCGCGCCACACGGCATAGGAGTCGGGCCGGAGCGCCGCCAGGCTCACGGCGGCAAACACCAGGTAGGCCAGCAGGTAGACCGCGCTCAGCCGCTGCCAGAGCCAGGCGCGCAATCCCTGGGCGCGACGGTTCATAGCAGATACAGGGGCCGCGCAGAACATGGCCAGCACGCCGCCGGCGAGCACGGCCCACGCGCTCGCACGGGCGCTGCGCAGCCCGACGCCGGCGTCGATGTCGATGAGCAGGAAGCGGATCCCGGCCAGCAGATGATGCGCGAACACCCACACCAGCAGGATCAGGACGACGCGCGCGCCGCCGCCCTGCAGCAGCGCGAGCACCCCGGCATAGCCCTCCGCGTCCGCCAGCGAGCGGTCGAAAAGATAGGCCAGCAACGGCATCGACAGCACCAGCAGCACGCCGCTGATGCGGTGACCGAGGGACAATACGGCCATCACCGGTAGATGGATGCGCGTCAGTGAAAGGAACACCGGCCGTTTCGTATTGGGGGCTGTCACGCCGCCTAGTGTAGCTCAGCCGGACGTTTCGTCCAGCCTTACACCCGCACATGAATTCCGCTATGATCCCTGTTCCGATCCAAACGCCTTAGATCAGCATGATTCCGCGCTGGAAGAACTTCCTGCTCGAGGCGGGCGCCGCGCTCGCCGATGACCGCGTCGAGCACTTCGGCAATCCGCTGCGCGAGGTGCAGGTCTCGGGCAGCGGGGACATCATCGCGGACCTGTCCCAGCGCGGCCTGATCGGCGTCCACGGCCCGGACGCCTGCAAATTCCTCCAGGGACAGTTCACCAACGACATCAGTCTCGTCGATGCCGGCGTCAGCCAGCTCAACGGCTATTGCAGCCCGAAGGGCCGCCTGCTCGCCCTGCTGCGGGTGTTCCGCCGCGACGACTCCTATTACCTGCTGCTGCCGCGCGTCCTGCTCGGCGACACGCTGGCGCGCCTGAAGAAATACGTGATGATATCCAAGGTGACACTGGAAGACGCCGGGGACGCCCTCGTCGGCGTCGGACTTGCCGGTCCCAGCGGCGAGGAGATCCTGGGCGCGCTCGTGCCGGAAATACCCGGCTCAGCCGATGCGGCGCGCCGGGCCGGCGCGCTGACCGTGCTGCGCCTCCCGGGCACCCGGCCGCGCTTCGCCCTGTACGGCCCGGTTGCGGACATGGAACATGCCTGGACGGTGCTGGCCGCCCACGCCGCGCCGGTCGGCGCCGGCGCCTGGGACCGGCTCGATATCCTCGCCGGGATCCCCGACATCCACCCCGCCACGGTCGACGAGTTCATCCCGCAGACCGTCAACCTGGAACTGCTCGGCGGCATCAATTTCAAGAAAGGCTGCTACACCGGCCAGGAGATCATCGCGCGCCTGCATTACCGCGGCAGCGTGAAGCGCCGGATGTACCTCGGTCACGCGGGCGCGGAACCTCCGCCTGCGCCGGGGACCCCGCTCCATGCCGCCGGCGGCGACGGGCAGGCGGTGGGACACGTCGTCACGTCCGCCTCCGACCCGGCCGGAGGCTGCGACCTGCTGGCCGTGGTCGCTATCGAGCATGCTTCGGATAATACATTGTATCTTAATGATAATTCTGACATGAAAGTCACCCTGCGGGCGCCCGACGGCCTGGCCGGCTTCCCCTGAAGGCGCGCCCCGGCGGAGCCGGGTGCGCGACGCGCTATCATATTGGCCGCGACTCGCCGATATCCTGTTCACGCACCCCCTCGACGGATCGACACACGCAATGGCATCGCACCAAATCGAAATCTTCTGGCACGACCTGGTCGCGGACATCCGCGCCAACCGCGTGGTCCTGCCGGCCCTGCCGGACATCGCGCTCCGGACGCGCAAGCTGCTGGAGGACCGCAACGTCACCACCGGCCAGATCGCGCGCGTCATCAGCGCCGATGCCGTGCTGACCACGCGCCTGCTGCGTGTCGTGAACAGTCCGCTCTACCGCACCCACGCCCAGATCGAGGATGTCCGCAGCGCGATCACCCGCCTCGGCAACGCCAACGTGCGCAGCGTGGTGACCAGCCTCGCCATGGAGCAGCTCTACCAGAACAAGCTCGCCTCGCCGCTCAAGCGGAAGCTGCTCGCGCGCAACTGGGAACACGGCGTCCACGTGGCGGCGCTCAGTTACATCCTGGCCGACAACTACACGATGCTGAACGCCGACGAGGCGATGCTGGCCGGACTGGTGCATGACATTGGCAAGCTGCCGATCCTGGAATACGCCGAGATGCTGCCGGACATCGCGGCCGACGAGCACGCGCTGAACCGCCTGCTCGAGGTGCTGCATGCGCGGGTCGGCGCGCTGGTGCTGGGGAGCTGGAAATTCCCGCCGGAGCTGATCACGGTGGCGGCGGAGCACGAAAACTTCACCCGCGAACCGGGCACCGCCGCCGATTACACCGACGTGGTGACCGTGGCCAATCTGCTCAGCTACATCGGCAGCGACCACCCCTACACCCGGCTCGACTGGTCAGCGATTCCCGCCTTCGAACGCCTCGCCCTGACGCCCGAGGAGAGCATTGCGGTGATGAAGGACGCGCGCGAACAGATCCACGAGATCAAGCATCTACTGGCAGGATAGGTTAAAGGTAAAAAGGGGTCAGTGCCCTTTTTGCTGGATTCGCGAGTTAGCTGCATCACGCCACTCAAAAAAGGGCACTGACCCCGTTTTACCGCAGACGACTCCTCCGCTAACGGAACGGCTTGCCGAGCACCCACACCACCAGGGAATAGCGGATCCCGGAGGTCACCGGCGTGACCTGGTGGTAGACGTAGGACGGGAACACGATCATCGAACCCTGCGGCCGGATCTCCTCGCACTCGTGATAGCGTTCCCGGTGGCGCACGTGCGGGCCGAAATCGAACTTGAGGTTCCCGCCCTCATAGGCACCCGGCTCGTTCAGGTTCAGCGTCATGCTCAGCTTCCTGACCTTGCCCAGCATCTTCGGATTGTCGATGCAGTTCGGCGGCGGCTTGCCGTTCACCAGCGGGGTGACGCCGGGCTCGAACGCGCGGTACGCACCGTTATGGCAGGTGAAGCCGTCGGTGTGCCAGCCGTAGAATCCGCCCGGCCGGTAGGCCGCGAACTGCAACGGCTCGGCGAAATCGACCTCGTAAAGCCAGCCGGCGCGCTGGTTGGCCTCGGCGATCAGCGGAAACACCAGGTCGTAGATCCAGCCGTCGCTGAGGAAACAGACCTCGCTGTCCCGGATGTATTTTCCCTTCGTGGCCTCCGGCTGTGAGGCGCCGGCCTCCTGCGCCGCATCCTCCAGCGTCCGGTCTGCCAGCGCGCTGGCGCCGGCATTTTCCGCGCCCTTGTGCGTGGAGCCCAGGGTGACGCCGGTCGTGTCGCCCCCGATTTGCTTTAACTGTTCCAGGGCCTCCTGACCGCGCGCCATGATCCTGCGGCAATCTTCCGGGGAGATCGCGCCCTTGAACCACCAATAGGGATGTACCGGGAGCATCGGTCTACCTGCTCCGCCGGAACCGGGACGAGATGAATACGGCGTGATTCATGTTTCGCAACCCCAGGCTGAAGGATCGAGGATGCGGATCTGGCCAGAAGAATCGAGCCGATCCGGTTGCGGTCTAATTTACCACATACCGGGGACAGACTGGGCCCTGTTGTCCCCTGGCACGGCTTGAATGTATTGTCAGGCCACACGCTCAGGCACACTCCTGTCAGGGCTCCGGGTCAAACATGATCTCGCGAACCTCCTGTGCGCAGCGACACCCGGCGGCGAACCTGGCGGCCCAGACCAGCGCCTCCTCACGCGAAGCAACCTCGATGATTGAAAACCCGCCTATGACCGCCTTTGTCTCCGGTACGGGTCCGGCTGTGACCGTCCCGTCTGTCGCAACGATGGTCGATTGCTGGCGCTGGACACCGCCGCCGAAGATCCAGACCCCCGCGGCCTTTGCCTCCCGAACCACCTTATGTGCTGCCTCGCCCACCGACGGCCAGTCTTCATCAGGAATATGGTCCATCGAGCCGTCATCAAACGAAATCAAGTACCGAGTCATCGTATCGCTCCTTCCTTGCGGCCTTACGAGTGAGTACAGGCCGCGGCCCGTCAGCGCCGTCGCGCCTGCGGCGAGGCGTGATGCGCCGCCGCCGACAAACTAGTCATCGTCCAGGCTCCCTTCGCCGACTTGATGTACCGGCCGAAGTCACGATCCTTCTTTCTCCGTTCGGCATACGACAACTGGTGGAACCCGGACTCTTTCCGGAGTTTCAGGTAATTCTGATAGTGCGCCCGGCTGATTTCCCCGGAATTCACCGCCGCGATCACGGCGCAGCCGGACTCGCGGGTATGGCTGCAATTCCGATAGCGGCAGCCGGGTGCGAGGGCGGCGATATTGGAGAAACTGTCCCCCAGGCCGCCTTCCGCTTCCAGGATGCCGAACTCGCGCATCCCCGGGTTGTCGATCACCAGCGCGCCGCCGTCGAGACGCATCAGCGCGCGACGCACGGTTGTATGCCTCCCCTCGCCGGTCCCGCTCACCGCCTGTGTTTCCAGCGCCTCATGACCGATCAGGCGATTGATCAGCGTGCTCTTGCCCACGCCCGACGAGCCGACAAAGCAATAGGTCTTGCCCGGCAGCAACAGCCGCCTGAACTCATCGACGCCTGCCTGCGTGACGTTGCTCAGGGTGAGTACCGGGGCCGCAATACCTGCGGCACGAATCTCCGCCACCTGCGCGGACACAACGGCAGGCTCCACCATGTCCGTTTTGGTGAGCAGGATGTACGGCTCCGCCCCGCCCTCCCGCGTCATGACCAGGTAACGTTCCAACCGCTTCAGATTGAAGTCAACGTGGCAGGACTGCACGATAAGCACATAATCGATGTTCGCCGCGATCATCTGATACTCGACGGCATCCCCCGCCGACTTCCGGCGCAGCGCGGTCCTTCGCTCCAAAAGCGCGTGGATCACGCCAAAGTCGTCTCCCGGGTGTTTCTCCACGCACACCCAGTCGCCGACGCAGGGCATTTCATGGGACAGGCGATGACGATGCAGAAAGCTGCCGGCCGGCTTCGCGCGGAAAGGGCCGGCCTGGTCCACGAGCAGCCACTGGTCGCGATCGACGGCCACAACGCGGGCGATAGTATCCGTGGGTTTGCATCCGGCCCGTTGCTCGAACCAGACGTCCCAGCCCAGGTCATTCAGTTCTGGGTGCCGACTTTCCATTCATCACCGTGAAAAGTGTCGCAGCACTAGTGCGGAGCATAAAGCAAAGCTAAGGTGCGCGGCGCATTGTGATCAAGGTGGATCAAGGGGTAAAAGTATATGAACGGGGATTTCAAGTACTCTGACCCCTTGATCCGCGCGAGGATTAACGGCGCGCAAGTGCACGTCGGATATAGCGTGCGATTAAAATTCCCACCCATCCACATGCCATCATAACCACAAGCCCTACAACACCTCCGGCAATAAACATGGGGGGACCGCCACCATACTGGTTGGCAGTGCGTATTATCTGAATCAGGATAAATGCCATGCCAAACAGAAATTTTATAATTGAGAAATTGCCTCTTTTGTCGTGCGCATAGATAAAAATGCCGCAAGAGAGAAGCGATGAAAACAGCGTGCTCGGATACTCCATATCCAAAAAACATGCTCCATAGGATGGGCACCGCTATGAGACCCGCAAGCACCAGCACGCCCGCGACGAAGGGGACATAATCCACTTCTTCAAACATCCCGCCCGCGGGCTTGCCAGCCTGGTCTGCCGGTTGCGCCTCAGGAGTCGGCAGCAAATGTGCATCATTACGCCAACCCCAGAGCGCCCACAGCAATGCTGCACTGGCGCCTATTCTGGCAAATGATAATGCCATAGCAAGGTTGGGAGACTGACTGAGGTCAAGTGTGAGACTAAGCGCTAAGAGTGCCGCGCTGACTGCCACAATAATGGAAGGTTTCCCAAAGGATCCGCCCGTCGCTTTTCTACCAATAAATACACTGCACATAATCGCCACATAGGCAGCATATCCAGCATATCTGACTATATTTCCCAAGCGCTCGATATCTGTCATTTGCGGTAAAATCGCGACATCATGCACCTTCGCCCATTCAAGCCATATGAATATCGAGCGGTTTATCAAGAGCTGCATAATCAATACAGCATAGGCAACCGCTGCGATCGTGGCGGCATGCTTATGGTAGGGGCGTTTCTTAAGAGAAATTACCAATCCTGCGATATTGATAATCAGGAAAGGGAGCATCATCGCGGTGCCGCCAAGTAATTGCAACATGACTCAACCTACTATTCTCACTGCACAATTAAACTTTGCGTAAGGTACACAGGATAATAATAGTTTGCACTTATTTTTTAGCGACCAGCAACGTTGTTCTGATTTGCAGCCATTTCGGATCCCTACTCCTACTCAATCGTCTCCGACGGCTTGCTCGATACGTCGTAGACCACCACCCGCCACGGGATAATCCTGGTCGACCAGCCTTTGATTGGCGACAGAATGCGCGGTCCCTACTCCGGCTTCATATGCGGAAACAGCAGCACATCCCGTATTGATGCGGAATCGGTGAACAGCATCACCAGGCGGTCGATGCCGATGCCTTCGCCGGCGGTCGGCGGCATGCCGTGCTCCAGTGCGCGGATGTAGTCGGCGTCGAACAGCATCGCCTCCTCGTCGCCGGTTTCGCGCGCCTGCAACTGTGTCCGGAAGCGCTCCGCCTGGTCCTCGGCGTCGTTCAGCTCGGTGAAACCGTTGGCGATCTCGCGGCCGCCGATGAACAGCTCGAAGCGGTCGGTCACGGCCGGGTCGGCGTCGTTGCGCCGCGCCAGCGGCGACACCTCGGTGGGATACTGGGTGATGAAGGTCGGCTCGTGCAGCTTCGACTCCACCGTCTGCTCGAACAGCTCGAGCTGCAGCTTGCCGAAACCGTAATCGTCCTTCGCCGCGAAGCCGCGCGCGCGCAGCAGGGCGCGCAATTTCGTCGCATCAGTGAGATCGGACGGCGGAATCTCCGGGTTGTAGTGCAGGATCGCCTCGGGCAGGCTCAGGCGGCGGAACGGGCGGCCGAAATCGAATTGCGCGCCCTGGTACTCGAAGGCGGTCGCGCCGTGCACGTGCAGGCTCAGCCCGCGCAGCATTTCCTCGGTCAGGTCCATCAGGTCGTGGTAATCCACGTAGGCCTGGTAGAACTCGAGCATGGTGAACTCGGGATTGTGGCGCGTCGACAGCCCCTCGTTGCGGAAGTTGCGATTGATCTCGAACACGCGCTCGAAGCCGCCGACCACCAGGCGCTTCAGGTACAGCTCGGGCGCGATGCGCAGGTAGAGCGGGATGTCGAGCGCGTTGTGGTGCGTCTTGAACGGGCGCGCCGCCGCGCCGCCGGGCAGCACCTGCATCATCGGCGTCTCCACCTCTATGAAGGCGCGCTCGGTGAGGAAACGGCGGATGTAATCGACGACGGCGGTGCGCACGCGGAAGGTGCGCCGGGTGACCTCGCTCATGATCAGGTCGAGATAACGCTGGCGGTAGCGCATCTCCTGGTCGGCGATCCCGTGGTATTTGTCCGGCAGCGGGCGCAGCGCCTTGGTCAGCAGGCGGATCGCATCGACCTTCACCGACAGCTCGCCGGTCTTGGTCTTGAACAGCACGCCTTCGGCGCCGAGGATGTCGCCGATGTCCCAGCGCTTGAATTCGTCGTAGGCCTCGGGCGAGATCACATCGCGCTGAATGTAGAGCTGGATCTGGCCCGACATGTCCTGCAGGTGGACGAAGCTCGCCTTGCCCATCAGCCGGCGCGTCATCATGCGGCCGGCCACCTTCACCCGCCGGGCGTCGCGCTCGAGCGCCTCCGCATCGGCGGCATCGTATTCCGCGTGCAGCTCGCCGGCGACCACGTTGCGGCGGAAATCGGTCGGGAACGGGTTGCCGCGCTCGCGCAGGGCGGCGAGCTTGTCGCGCCGTTGCGCGACCTGTTCCTGTTCGTCGTGTTCTTCCGTCATGACGCTCCTGGCTGGGGATAGACCCCGTTTATTGAAAAAACGAAAAAACGGGGTTTGTCTCGAATGGCACTTACTTAAGCGCCCTTGTCCGGGAAACGGCGCTTTGAGCCATGAAATGCACAACACGTAGCCCGCATGCAGCACAGCGGAATGCGGGGAAAAATATCAGTAGCGGCGCAGACCCCCGGATTGCGCTGCGCTCCATCCGGGCTACATATCGTGGATATCATGAAATCTGTCCTTAAGTATGTGCCATTCGGGTCTGCCCCCTATACACCCTGCTTGAGGCTGGCCTCGATGAACTGGTCCAGCGCACCGTCGAGCACCGCCTGTGTGTTGCCCGTCTCGATGCCGGTGCGCAGGTCCTTGATGCGCGACTGGTCGAGCACGTAGGAACGTATCTGGTTGCCCCAGCCGATGTCGCTCTTGCTGTCCTCCAGCGCCTGCTTCACCGCGCTGCGCGCGTTCAGTTCGCGCTCGTAGAGCTTGGCCTTGAGCTGCTTCATCGCGGTGGCGCGGTTCTTGTGCTGGGAGCGGTCGCTCTGGCAGGCGACCACGATGCCGCTCGGCATGTGGGTGATGCGGATCGCCGATTCGGTGCGGTTGACGTGCTGGCCGCCGGCGCCGCTCGCGCGATAGGTGTCTACCTTGAGGTCGGCCGGATTGATGTCGATCTCGATGTCGTCGTCCACCTCCGGCGACACATAGACCGCGGCGAAGGAGGTATGGCGGCGATTGCCGGAATCGAACGGGATTTGCGCACCAGCCGGTGCACGCCGGTCTCGGTGCGCAGCCAGCCGTAGGCGTATTCGCCGTCGAACTTCACCGTCGCGCTCTTGATGCCCGCCACCTCGCCCGCCGAGGCCTCGATCAGCTCGGTCTGGTAGCCGTGCGCCTCGCCCCAGCGCAGGTACATGCGCAGCAGTATCTCCGCCCAGTCCTGCGCCTCGGTGCCGCCGGAGCCGGCCTGGATGTCGAGGAAGGCGTTGCTGGAGTCCATCTCCCCCGAGAACATGCGGCGGAACTCCATCGCCGCGAGCTGGCGCTCGAATTCGTCCAGGTCGGCGATCACCGCGGCGGCGGTATCCGCGTCGCCCTCCGCGTCGGCGAGCTCGAGCAGTTCGCGCGCCTCGCCCAGGCCTCCCCCGAGCCTGTCGGTTCCGCCCACCGCCTCCTGCAGCCGCACCCGCTCGCGTCCCAGTTCCTGCGCGCGCTGCGGGTTGCTCCACACCGCCGGATCCTCCAGCTCGCGCCCGACCTCGATCAGCCGTTCACGTTTGGTAGCGAGGTCAAAGATACCTCCCCAGGTCCGCGAGGCGGCCCTGCATGTCCTTGATGCGCGTGAAAACGAGGTTGAGCTCGAGCATGTTGTCCGCCAATGAATTGAAGCAGGGCATTGTACTACACCGGAAATCCCAAACGGAAATCCCGTAGCGTCGTTATTCCCGCGGAAGCGGAATCCAGAATGCGCGGAAACCCTGGATGCCCGCGTACGCGGGCATGACGAACTGCTGGACATTCCGCGGCGATCCTCAGTCGACGATGTGCTCGATGATCAGTTGCGGACTGCGCTGGCCGCGGTACTCGTTGACGTCCAGCCGGTAGGCGATGCGGATCTCGCCCTGTCCCGCCGGGAGCGCCTCCGCCCCGGTATTGAACGCGATGGCGTCCACATGTCGCATGGTCCCCGGCAGCCGGAGCACCAGCTTGAGATGGCGCTCCCCGACGCGGCGCCGCTGCGTTATCTCGAAGCGCCCGTCGAACACCGGCTCGGGGAAGCCCTGTCCCCAGGGGCCGGCCTCGCGCAGCAGCTCGGCAAGGTCGAGCGAGATCTCCTCCGCGGCGAGCTCGCCGTCGCTGTAGATCACCCCGCGCAGCTCGGCCGGATCGAGATGGCGGCGCACCTCCGCCTCGAAGGCGTCCCGGAAGGCCGGGAAATCCTCCGCACGCAGGGTCAGGCCGGCCGCCATCGCGTGTCCGCCGAAGCGGATGATCAGTCCGGGATGCCGCGTCGCCACCGCGTCGAGCGCGTCGCGGATATGCAGGCCGGCGACCGAGCGCGCCGAGCCCTTGATCTCGCCATCCCCACCCGGCGCGAAGGCGATAACCGGGCGATGCAACTGTTCCTTCAGGCGCGACGCCAGGATCCCGATCACGCCCTGATGCCAGTCCTCGTGATACAGGCACAGGCTCACGCCCTCGGCGTCCGGCCGCGCGTCGGCGGCGAGGAGGCCGAGGCAGGCCTGGGCCTGGACCTGCATCTCGCCCTCGATGCGCCTGCGCTCGCGGTTGAGTTCGTCGAGCCGCTCCGCCATCGCGAGGGCGGCGGCCTCGTCGTCGCACAGCAGGCATTCGATGCCGAGCGACATGTCCTCGAGCCGGCCGGCGGCATTGAGGCGCGGACCGAGGGCGAAGCCGAGGTCCGTCGCGGTGAGCCGCGCCGCATCGCGCTTCGCCACCCGGCCCAGCGCGCGGATGCCCGCGCAGCCCGCCCCGCGCCGGATGCGCGCGAGCCCCTGCGCCACCAGGGTGCGGTTGTTCTGGTCGAGCACCGCCACGTCGGCCACGGTGCCGAGCGCCACCAGGTCGAGCAGTTCGGCGAGCCTGGGCTCGTTGATCCGCGCGCGGCGAACCATCCCGCCTCGCGCAGCCGCCTGCGCAGCGCCAGCATGACGTAAAGATCACGCCGACGCCGGCCAGGCACTTGCTCGGAAACGCGTCGCCGGGCTGGTTCGGGTTCACGATCACGGCGGCTGCCGGGAGCTGCCGTCCCGGCAGGTGGTGATCGGTGATCAGCACGCGGATGCCGCTCTGGTTCGCCGCCGCCACGCCCTCGACGCTGGAGATGCCGTTGTCCACCGTGATGATCAGTTCGGGTGGCCGCTCGGGATTCTGGCGTTGCGCGAGCGCGACGATCTCGGGCGTGAGACCGTAGCCGTATTCAAAGCGGTTGGGCACAAGGTAGTCGACCGAGCGCGCGCCCATCATGCGCAGGGCGCGCATGGCAAGCGCGCAACTGGTCGCGCCGTCGGCGTCGAAATCGCCGACGATCAGGATGCGGCCGCCGGATTCCAGCAATTCATGCAGCAGTTCCGCCGCAGCATCGCAGCCGGACAGCAGCTCCACCGGCAGCAGGCTTTCGAGCGAGCGCTCGAGTTCGCGCGCGGTGCCGATACGCCGGCCGGCGTAGATGCGCTTCAGCACCGGATGCAGGTCGGCCGGGAAACCGTTTTCCGCGTCCGACGCAGCGGGCTGCCGGCGTTGAATGAGGAAATTTGTCATCGTTGTCCTTCCAGGTGCCGGCGCGATTCCCGGACGAAGGCGGTGAACGGCCGCGCGCGGCGCCACCAGCGCCGCGCCAGTTTCGGTGTGACATGATAATCGAGCGCGCCGCCCCCGCCTATGTCGATGGCGGCGACCCTCCCGCCGCGCACCAGGGTCCACAGCGGTTCGAACCAGCGCTCGTCCAGCGCCCGCATCCCCGCGTGCCATTCCTCCACGTCGCCGAGCAGCGCCGGCGCGGCGAGGTGGTCGAGCACGACGAGGTGGCGGCCGGCGCCGGCGCCGCCGAACCAGGCGGCGGCGTCCGCCGGCAGGCCGCGCGGCGCGAGTCCCGCATTCAGGGCGAGCCCGCGTGCGAGCGGATGTTCGCTCCACACCTGAGTAATGCGTGCCGGCCCCGCCGCCGGCAGGGTGCCGCCGCCCCAGAACCATACGCTGTTGATCTCGGCCTCCCCGCGCGCCTTGCGATGTTGATTGACCTCGCTGGCGTGCAGCAGCATCTGGATCTCGTTGAGCAGCCGGCGCCATCGCGCGCGTCCCCGCCCTGCGGGAGGTGCGGCCGGATGTCCTGTCCCAGCACCATGTCGAGGGAGTGAAGTCCACGGCAGGCGCCTGCGGCAGACGGAGTACCAGCGCGCGGGGTCAGGCGCCTCCGGCACCACCGCGTGCGCCAGGTCGAATCGGCAAGGTGTCGCCCGATTTCCCCGCACAGGGCGGCGGCCTCTTCCCGGCGCACCGGTCCGCCCCGGTCAGCACCACCCGATCCTGGCCGACGCGCAGGTGCACCGGATCCGCGCGCAGGCAATAGCCGCCCCGGGCTGCCGCCGTCGGACAGCAGCGTCAGCGGCGCCGCGGGCAGTTCGGCCGCGCCGTGCACCGATGCCGAAGGCGCTGAACAGGTCGGCCGTCAGCCCGCCGCGTCCGGCCGGCTGCGCCTCGGCGCGGGCTAGCAAACGGGTCAGTGCGCCCGCCCCCGCCGCATCATCCCCGGCCGCGCCGCGCGGGCCGAACAGGCCCGGGATCAACAGAACCAGCTCCGGCGCTGCAGCCCCCACCTCAGTCTCCCTGTGGCATCAGCGCGGCCAGCATCCCGCCTGTTCCGGATCGTCGAGGCCGGGGCCGTTCTGGTCGATCGTCAGGATCCCGCACGCGTCGTGGACCTGGTCGGTCCCGGTGCGTGGCGTGGCGCGGGCGCGGAAGGCGGTCATCGGGTCCACCACTGCCTCCAGCGTGATGCGGTAATGGCCGGCCGGAGAATCGACCTCCTCGGCCGGCCAGCCCAGCGCCGTAAGCCCTTCGGCGTAATGCTGATGTGTGGCGCGATAGCGCTCCTGCTCAAGCTGGATCCTGAACAATTCCATCGTCGCGTCCGTGCGCCGGCTCTTGCGCACCATGTCGTGATACGAGGGAAAGGCGATGGTGATCAATATGCCCAGGATGGCCAGCGCGGCCAGCAGTTCGATCAAGGTGAAACCGTCCTTCCCGTGTCCGTGTACGTCCCTGTCCCGGCGCGGCATGATCCCTCCTCCCTGGGTTGTGTCCGCCTGCCGCGGCACCGATTGTCTCGCGCCCGGCGCGGCGCTAGACTACGACGAGCCGCACGGATCGCGGCTGCGGCAGTCTCCTTGACCGCCGGTATGCGTCTGATCGTTGGCAAACGGATTTGCTATGCGATGCACTCTACCACACGGCTTCACCCTCATCGAGCTGATGCTGGCGCTCGCGGTGCTGTCCGTGCTCGCGGTCACCGCCGCCCCTCGTTGCTCGACCTGCTCGGCCGCCAGCGCCTGCGCGGGGCCGCGGAAAACCTCCGCGGCGACCTGCTGCTCGCGCGCGCCGAGGCGCTGCGGCTGAACCTCCCGGTCAGTGTCTCGTTCCGGATCGACACGGAAGACGCACACTGGTGCTACGGCCTGAGCGACACCGGTCCGTGCGACTGTGCGACGGACGGCGCCTGCCGGGTCGCGGACGCGCCTGTGCACGGCGCATCCGCGGAACGGTTCCGGCGCATCGCGCTCGCCACCAACCTGCGCCAGGAGACGGCGACGTTCCAGCCCGCGCGCGGCACGGTCAACGCAGGCACGGTGACGCTCACTGCGGGCGCGCAGGCGGTGGACGTCGTGCTGAGCGCGCTCGGCCGGGTGAGGCTCTGCTCCGACCACCTGGGAGGGTATCCGACATGCTGACGCGCGTGTGTCAGCGCGGCTTCAGCCTGGTCGAACTGATGGTGGCGATCACCCTCGGACTGTTCGTCCTCGCCGGCGTCTCCTATCTCCACGCCGAGGTGGTCAGGGCCAACGCCGCCGTGCTCAAGACCGCCCACCTCCAGCAGACGCTGTGGTCGCTGATGGCCCTGATCGCGGACGACGTGCGGCGCGCCGGCTACTGGAGCCGCGCCGAGCTCACCCTCGACGGCACCGCCGCGAACGGCTACGCCCCCATCCGCCTCGTCGACGGCGACTGCTTCCTGTACAGCTACGACGAGGACAAGGACGACGCGGACGGCGCGCCGGACCCCAGGGGACCAGCACGGCTTCCGCCTTTGTCAGGCGCGGAAGTCCAGCTCAAGACCAGCGACGACGCCTGCGGCGGGAAACCACCTGCGCGGACTGCGGCAGCGGCACCTGGTGGCTGATGAACGACCCGGACGGCGTCCGCGTCACCCGCCCTGTCGCTCTCCCTCGCCGAGCGCGCCGGAGCCCTTCGATGGCACCGGACGCGAGATCGTGGCGCGCGAGATCGGCATACGCCTGGAGGGCGA
>JADJQS010000010.1 GCA_016712635.1 Gammaproteobacteria bacterium
TATGAAAGCGATCCCCAGCCGCCCCAATCGTCGAAACGACCACGGCCGAGCGCGCACATCAGGGCGGCGCCGAATACGCTGCCGTTCCCCATGCCCGTAAGGACACCCGCGACCAGGCTGTTCCAAAAGGTTTTTCCGTAGGATAGCTTGTTCATCACACCCTCCGCTTTGCACCCCCGGATCGCCGCCGAAGACGGCAAGCCGCGGTATTGTTGAGATTATAGTTTTTGTAGAACTGCGCCCGCGCCGCTTATATGCCGGCGTCGTTTTGAAACCTGGTCGCGGTGGTGATTTTGAATTGTTATATCCGCGACAACCTTACTTGAAATGTGGTTGCCATATTTGCATAGCGCCCATATCCCGTCAAGCTTTTCCTGCCCCGCCTGACGTATCACAAGCGCCTGCGAATTACAGGGTTCGCCGCGCTAAAACAGGCATCAGCCCATGCTCAACCATCGCGAAGGATAGCAGTCTCTCCCGCCGCCCGCAAGCATCCTGGCGGGCGGATAATCTGATAAGATTACGCGGGTTTTATGCGTCCAGCCGCATGCCTGTGACTCGGAGATATCGCGTGAAGGAACTGATCCTGTATCTGATTGCGGCGGTGTCCTCGCTGATCATCCTGGGTTATTCGATGCATATGTTCGTGACCGGCCTGGTCAGCGCGGAGACCGAGCGCTGGCTCATCATCGGCGCCTGTACCGTGGGCATCGTGGTCATCGCCTTCATGGCCTGGGACGTGCTCAGGCGGCGGCGCGGGTTCCGCGGCTGAACGCGCGGATCCGGGAGCGGCAGAGCTATTTGAAGACGCCCAGGGCGTCGCGCAGCCTCTGATAGTCCGCCGCATCGGCGAACTGTCCGCGGTGCATGACGAACTGGCGCTGCTTGCCCGCCAGGTCCATGCCGCTGAGACCGAAGGACTTGCCGGCATAGTCCGGGAAAAACCTCAGATTCTTTACCAGATCGACCCGCTCGCCGTTCTTCAGCTCCAGCGTCAGCTGGTCGCGGCTGAAATTCAGGGCGCAGGGGGAAGCGGGGAGCAGCATGAGCCTGCCGGACAGGATCCGGTTGGCGCCCGCAAACAGGAAAAAACACGCCATGAAGAACAGCACGTATGCCCAGGACTGGCTGGGGCTGTACCACAGCTTGAGCCCGATCGCGAACAGGGCGAACACCGTGGGCACATAGAGCAGCAGGTCCCACAGCATGCCCCGGCGGTCCTGCACGAGGGTGAAGCGTTCGCCGTCCTTCATGCTCAACCCGCGGGCTGCCTCAGCACCCGCGTGATCGCGGAGTCCAGCTCACCATAGAGCATGCGGCCGGCCTGCTTGAACTGGACGACGCGCTGCCGGTCGATGATGAACGTCCAGGGATCCCCGATGACCTGGAACGCCTTGAAGGCCTCGGGGTTCTTGTACTGATCCATATGCAGGAAGATGACGTCCGATTCGTACTTTGCGAGCAGCCCCTTGATCATTTGCAGCTGGTTGTCGCACACCGTGCAGTGCCCCGGGGTCGCAAACTCGAGCACGATCGGTTTGCCCTGGCGCAGGGCCTCATCCAGCGAGAGCTGATACATGCGCTCGTCGGGGTAGCGGTAAGTGGTAATCCGGCTGAGATCGTTGCCCACGTCGGCGAGGGTCTTGGTCTGCAGCGTAGGCGCGACCTGCCCCACCTTGACCGAGGGGGTGACGTCGCAGCCCGCGAGCAGCGCTCCCGACAGGGCCAATGTCATCAGCGGCCGCAGCCTCATCCCTTGCGCCATCCCATGCAGGACCGGAAGATGTTGTAGCCCCAGATCATGTTCGCCAGCAGCACCAGCGAGCCGAACAGACCCATGGTGCCCAGATACGGCCGTATCAGCAGTTCGACCTGATCCGGCGGCAGTTCCATGCTGGCGGTCCCTCCGACCACGCCTGCGAGCGTGAACAGGACCACCATGCCGATCAAACCCACGTTATGCATCCAGAAGTGCACCTTGACCAGCTTCAGGCTGTAGATCGGGCGGCGCACCAGGCGCGGGATCAGATAATAGATGGCGCCGAATATCGCCATTTCAACCCATCCCAGCAGATTCACGTGGGTGTGGGCGCGAACGATCAGGTCGCCGTGCAGGCGGTGGTCCACGAAATGACGGAATTCCGTGATCCCGCCCATCAGCGCGCCCCAGGAGAACCCGATGATGCTGTAGATGATGCAGGCGAAGATAAACAACAGGGTGTAATGCGTGTACTCGGTGTCGCTGGCCCAGGGCTCGGCGCTGCTGCTCATGGTGCGGGCTCCTCTTGTCCGGGCGCGGGTCGCTCGCGGACGTCCTGATATTTATGCTTCCATTCCTCGGGCGCGAAAACGCCCACCATATTGTCGATGAAATCGGAGCGTCCTTCGGGCGGCATCGGCGCGGAAGGGGAGCCCTGGTCGGACTTGAGCTCGGACAGAAAGGTCGCGATCGCCAGCAGCGTGTCCTGATCCAGCGATGAGACGTAGGCCGCCTCCTTGGGCGGGTAGCCGTGATCCAGGGTCGGGGAACCGTAGACCGCCTCCGGATCGCGCATGAACTCGCGGATCCACTCCTTGCTGCGCTTCGATCCCAGCCCGTCCAGCGAGAGCCCCATGTTGGTGCCGTTGCGCATGGCGCGGTGGCAGGCGGTGCAGCGCGATACGCGGAACAGCTCCGACCCCTTGTGGCCGAGTTCGGACAGGTTGAAGTGGGTGCGAGTCTCGAAGATCGGTTTCTGCGCCCGCATGCGGTAGGACTCGAGCAGGATGTAGCCGATCACCGCGAATACGATGAATACAATTGCGATCCCGAAGAGGATCTTTTCACCTTGCTTGAGTGTCTGTCCGGCCGCCATAACCTGTCTATTATCAAATATTCCCTGATTCGATTGCAATGAACCGCCGCGCGGGCCGCGCGAGGCTGACTGCCGGAGCCCGGAACCAAAAAGAAAGGGCGGGTGTAACCCGCCCTCGCTCGTTTGTGTGTCGCCGGCGGCGATACCGCCGCGGGGATATGGCCAGGTTACTTGGTATCGAAGGTCATGAAGTGATGCTGCTCCGGCACGCGGCTGTTGCCGATGGACAGCGGCGAGGCGTTGGTCAGATAGGTCGCCACATTCAGGATGTCCTCGTCAGTCAGATGGGATGCGACCTTGCGCATCTGGCCCATCGGGTCGTTGGCACGGCTGCCGTCACGCCACTTCTTGAGCTGATTGACGAGATAGACGAACTTCTGCTGGCCGATCATCGGGTAGATCGGATCCACGCCGCGGCCGTTGTAGTCGTGGCACGAACGGCATCCGGAAATGCCCCGGTCGATGTCGCCATAGCTGACGAGCGCCAGACCCAGATGCGTCTGCCCCGTTTGTATGCCGCTGGCCGCCAGTTCCTTGATGTTGGAACCGCCGCCCACTGTACCCGGCTCGCTCAGGAGATGCGCGTACGCCGCGACATCGCGCCGATCCTCCGGGCTCAGGCCCTTGGCATTGGCGTTCGCGATGAACATGGTGGTGTCCATGCGCTTGTCGGTCGCGAAATCCTCCAGCTGCTTGACCAGGAACTGGGTGATCTGGCCCGCCAGGCGCGGCGTCCCCATCATGTCGTTGCCCATGCCGTCTTCGCCATGACAGCTGGTGCAGGCCGGCACGGAGCCTTTGCCTTCCTTGAAGATCTTTTCACCGTTACTCAGATCCGCCGCAACCTCCGCGGCAAAGACTTGGGGTATCGCCAAGACCAGAGCAACACCGCTGATTACCGCAGCCAGGACCGTTACGCGTCGCATTTGATGCCCCCTCCGAATCATTTTATTTTCTTGTTGCCAACACGCCGAATGGCACATGTTACGTACGTGATTCACCGCAGTCAACCGTTTCTCCGCCCTCTCCGCGCCGTGGCCATTCACGCCATGAAGCTCACCACAAGGATCACGGCGAACCCATCGCCGCTCTCGTGATTCAGGAAACGGTTGTCGTCGAAGCTACGGGGCTGTCAGGTGCTCTTCTTGAACAGAAAAATGGCCAGACCAAAGGCCAGCACGAACCAAATGGCATACAGGATCAGAATGTCCCCGTTCGTCATCTTACCCCCCTCCAGATAATGATTTTTTGGCGCAGCCTTTGGACGGCCGCTGTCGGATTTTTGTAATGGCAGTTGTATAGCATGCGGGATTTTTCATTGCAAGTCCCGCGCCCCGAGCCGGGGCCTGGCGAAACCCGACCGCACTGTTCGAAATTGATCGGGAAATCCCGGGCTTGACCCGCAACGGACGATTGCCCGCGGGATGACCTCCGCGCCGTTACTGGGGTAGAATCTTGCTCCTTTTCAGAGAGCCGCTCATAACCCCGTGAACAACGTACCGCAGATGCATGCCTGGCTGAAAAAACTCTACGCCTACTGGGGAATCCCGGCACTCGCACTGTGGCTGGGAATCGTGCTCACCGCCGGACTGCTCCGCTTCGACCCCTACGGCATCGGTGAACCGGCCGCGCACGCCCTCCTCCTCGCGTGGTCGGTCAGCGAGCGCGTCATCAGCACCGCGCTCGTCATGGGCATGCCGGATCTGCGCGCCCTGTTCTTCACCGCCGTCGGCCTGTACTGGCCGGGCAGCCTGATCGCCGCCAAGGTCTTCACGCTGCTCGTGATAGCGGCGGTGGCGGCGCTGTTCTACCGCTGGAGCGTGCTTCATGCCGGGCGTGAGAGCGCGCTCATCGCCACCGGCCTGCTGCTCATCGCTCCCGCGACCATCAGCCAGGCGGACAGCCTCGGCACCGGACCGTTTCTGCTGCTCGCCTTCGCCCTCGGACGCTGGCTGGACGTGGCCTACCGCCGCTCCCAGCGCGCGCTCGGGGGCTGGTATTTCCTGCAACTCCTGCTGATCCTGGTGGTCGTAAGCCTGCACCCCGCCGGGCTCGCCTATCCGCTGGCGCTGATCTGGGAATGGCGGAAAAACCCGCTCGACGCGCGCCAGCAGCGCCATGTCTATATCGGCGTCGGCATCAGCGTGACCTTCATCCTGCTGCTGCGCATGGGCTGGCGCGCGCTGGACTGGATGCACAACCCGGTCTACGCGCTGGCGCAGGCCGTACTCGGCCCGGAAGCGGGCGGGGAGACCCTGCCCTGGATCGCCGGCCTGGCATGCGCCGGCATCCTGCTATACCTGCTGTGGACGGAACGGCGCGCCCTGTCCGCGGACTTCATGCCGCGCATACTGCTGGGCGGCGCCGTGCTCGGCCTGCCCGCCGCGGACGGCGGCTGGGCCATGGTCGCGCTCGCCGGGCTGCTCTACCTCGGCGTGCCGCGCGTGATCGCCTTCAATCAGTCCTTCGGCGGCCGGAGCTTCGCGCGCCAGCGCGGCCTGGCGACGGCGGCGCTGTTCCTGACCGCAATCCTCTTCATGCAGGCGAACAAGGCGCATCAGTATGCCGCGGCACAGAACCTGCTGTCCCCGACCGACCAGTTGATCCTGACGCTGGCGCTCGCGCTCGAGGACGTCCCCGCGGAGCAGGAGGTCGTCGCCATGAGCCAGTGGCCCGGCAAGACCACGCTGGCGATCAGGCGCCCCGCGCTGCCCTTGCCGCCGCCGTTTCCGGACGGCGCCACGCTGATGAAGAACATCCGGGGCGTGACGCACCTGATCTTCGATCCCTATGATCCCGCCAACAAATCACTGGCCGACAATCTTGCTGCCGTCAGCGGCTCGACGGAGACCGTCGCCCTGCAGGATGGCGGCGCCATCCTGCGCATCAGGGATTCCGCCGCTGCGGCAGCGCCCGCGGTGCCGGGACACTGATCGGAACCCCGCTGCGTCGCGCCCCAGGATGGACAGGGCGCCGCCGCGTCAATGCTGGCAGCGCGCGCAGTAATAACTCGCGCGCTGCCCCTGCCGGATGCAGCGGACAGGTTGCCCGCAGTGAACGCAGGGCTCGGCCGCGCGCCCGTACACGGCGAGCCGGATCCGGAAATAACCCGGCTCCCCGGTCCCGTGATAGTAGTCGCGCAGCGTGGTCCCTCCCTGCGCGATCGCCTCTTCCAGCACCGCGCGGATGGCGGCGGCGAGGGCGTGATAGCGCGGCGCGGAAATGCGCCCGGCCGCGCGCAGCGGATGGATACCGGCGCGGAAAAGGGCCTCGTTCGCATAGATGTTGCCGACACCGGCGACAATGCCGGCATCCATGATGAAGAGTTTCACGGCGGTGCGGCGCCCGCGCGCCGCGGCGTGGAGATAGGCGCCGCCGAATTCTCCGCCGAGCGGCTCCGGGCCGATGCCCCGCAGCAGCTCATGCGTTCCAGGGTCGCCCTCGACCCACAGCATCAGGCCGAACCGGCGCGGGTCGCGAAAACGCAGACACACGCCGCCCGAGCACAGTATGTCGACATGATCGTGTTTCTGCGCGGGCAGTTCCGGCGCGACGATGCGCAGGCTGCCGGACATGCCGAGGTGGATCAGTACGCTGCCGGCGTCGGTGCGCAGCAGCAGGTACTTGCCGCGCCGCGCCACCTCCCGGATGACCTGTCCGGGCAATGCCCGCTCCAGCCGGCGCGGCAGCGGCCGGCGCAGGCGGCGGTTGCGCACGCGCAGCTCCAGCACGCGCCGGCCGCGCAGGTGGTGCTCAATGCCGCGCCGGGTGGTTTCGACTTCCGGGAGTTCTGGCATGGGAAACCGGTGCGATCTATACGCAGTTGCGCGCTGCGCGTGGCCGTCACTCGGCGGTCGCGGCGGCGGCCGGCACCGGCGCGGACAGCAAACGCCGCGCCTGCTCCGGGGTCAGGTGATAGCGCAGTCCGAGATCCGCGCGCGCCAGCACCAGCTCCGGCTCGGCCTCCAGCAGGAGGAACTCGAGCGGCGCGGCGCCGGAGTCAAAGGATACCTTGATCAGGCCCCGGGACGGCTCTCCCGCATAGCGGTCCACCTCCACGGCCTGCGCCTGGCGCCACGCATCGACGAATTCGTTGAGCGCGTCCATCGACGGCTGCCGTACCGCCGGCGCGAGCGTCCAGACTCCCTCCGCGCGGGTGACACTGAACTCCGGCAGACTGATCCGCCCGGGAACATCGGGCAACGGCAACAGCCGGTTGGAGACGAACGCCGTGAAATCCGACTGCAGGCGATAGAAATAGTCGCCGTCGACCAGATGCACGGTGGCGCCGTTGCGCACGTAGCGGCGATTGTCGATCGGTTCGCTGTCGCCGAAGGCGAGTTCGACGTCGTTGAGGCGCAACAGGGAGGCGGGAGAATCGAGATGGAACTTGGCCAGGTCGAGGGCGCCGGCGGCGAACTGCGCGCGGCTGTCGGCCCGGACGATCCCGAGCAGGGCTTCGATCCGGAATTCGTTGGCGTGGGCGGCGACCGGCGCGCGCATCATCCAGACGCCCTGGTCCTTGTCCAGGCGGATCTCGTCGCCGCGCTGCGTGCGGATCACCACATGTTCGACGTCGGCCGGAGACAGCGCGGTCAGCCTGGGCTGCTCTGCCGGTGCTTCGATTCCGGGCTCCCAGAAGACCAGCGCCGCGAGAGCCGCCGCCAGCCCCAGCAAACCCAGATTCAGCACATTGCGCGCATTCATGCGCATGGCGTCAGCGCCGCCGCCGGCGCAGCCAGATGAACAGGCCGCTGCCGAACAGCAGCGCCGGCACCAGCAGCAGGAATCCGAATCCGATCACCGCCGTGCCGGTCCTGGAGAGCTGCAGGGAGAGGTCGGGCGCGGTGCGCGCGGGGATGTCGATCAGTACGTCGTCACTGCTCAGCCAGTTGACGATGTTGAACGCCAGCTGCTGATTGCCGCCCATGCCGAGAAAACCGTTGGACAGGAAATCGCCGTCGGCGATGACCACCGCGCGCTGGGTCTTCACCTCCGCTGCCGGCGCGGCGTCGGCCGGCTCCCCGCCGGCGGCGGACCCCGGCGGCCGGGACAGCGCGAAACCGATCGACACCGGCCCCGGCAGATCGGAGCCCTCGTCATAGACGATCTTGCCGGACACCTCGCCGGTCTCCAGCCACGTATTGGACAGCGTCTCCAGCAGCGTCGTCGCACTCCACTGTCCGCCCTCCACGGCCCGCAGGCCGCCTGCAAGAGGAAACAGGGTGTTCAGCTCGAAATCGCGCGTGATCGCGTGTTCCGGATAGCTCGCGACCAGCGCGACGCGCGGGTCGTCGGTGCCAAACAGCATCTGGCCCACCTGGGAGACGTTGGGATCCACCACGATGCCGGGCTCGAGGCGCACACCGAGGACCTGCGCCAGCGGCCCGAGCCCGTGCGCGCCCTGGCCGGGATCGGCCAGCCAGAGCAGATTGCCGCCGCGCGCGAGATATTCCAGGATGAGTTCCGCCTCGCCCGGCAGCAGGTCGACCTGCGGGGCCGCGATCACCAGCACGGTGGTGTCCGGCGATATCCCGCGGCTCACCGCCAGATTGACCTCGCCGATCCTGAAGCCCTTGCCCTCCAGCTGGCGCGCCCAGGCCGAGACGTCGAAGTTCTGCGCCGCCAGCGCGCTGCGTTCGCCGTGCCCGGTCAGGAACGCGAGCCGGCGCTCGCCGCCGCGCGCCAGGCGCTGCAGTGCATTGGTGAGGCCGTTTTCGCTCACGTCGCGCAGCTGCTCGCGGCGCCCTTCGTACTCGATGACCAGCTCGCCGTCGGCGGTGATGTTGAGCTCGCGCACCTTCTGCGGCTCGAGATCGGGATTGATGAAGGCGAGCGTCACGTCGGGCTTGTGGCGCTGATAGCGGCCGACCAGCTCCGCCACGTGCCTGCGCACCAGCGGCGAGGTCTCGCGCACATAGGCGGTAACCGTCACAGTCCCCGGCAGCCGGCCGACCAGTTCGACGCTGGCCGGTGACAACGTGTTGCGTCCGCTCGCCGTCCAGTCCGCCTGGTATACGTAACGCGTGCTGAGCCAGCCCAGCAGGCCGGTGACCAGCAGCAGCAGGACGACGAAGGCAAGATTCTGCCAGCGCAGCAGCCGGCGGGAACGTGCGGTCACTTTCATGTCGGGGTCCGCATGCTCAATGCTGCAGCCGGTAGGAATCCAGCCGGCGGATGCTGAGGATGACGAAGAGCGCGCTCAGCAGCAGGTAGTAGGCCACATCGGTGCTGTTGAACACCCCCTTGAGGAGGGATTCGTAATGGCGCAGCAGGGACAGATAGCCCAGGACATCGCTCCCCTTGCTGGCGGCAGTCCCGCTCCAGTCCACGATCCACAGCAGCAGGAGCACGCCGAAGGTGCTGATCGCGGCGATCACCGGCTGCGCGGTCAGCGTGGACATGAACAGTCCGACGGCGGCGAAACCCGCCAGCAGCAGAAACAGCCCGATCAGGCCGGAGGCGAGGATGCCGAAATCGAGCGTCCCGCCCAGCAGCAGCGCGCACGGCAGCAGGGCGATCAGCAGCAGCTGGATGAGCAGGAATCCGAGTACGCCGCAATACTTGCCGAGGATGATCGCGGTCATCGAGACCGGGGCGGAGAACAGCAGGCTCAGCGTCTGGTTACGCAGCTCGTCGCTCACCAGCCGCATGGTCAGCAGCGGCACCACCAGCAGCAGGATGAGCGCCGCGTTGCCGAAGGTCGGCGCGACGACGATCTCGGTGAGTCCCGGCGCGCCCGGCAACTGCGGCAGGCGCGGCTGGATCTGCAGGAAGAAATCCACCTGCACCAGGAACAGGTAGGCGACGATGATCTGCACCACCGCCAGCACGGTCCACGCCAGGGGGGAGAAGAACAGGCTACGCAGCTCGCGCGCCGCGATCGTCCCGATCATGCCGCCTCCGCGGGCGCCGCGTGGGCGTCCGTCCCTGCCACGTCCCGGCTGGTGATGTCGACGAAGATCTGTTCCAGCGATTTGCGTTCGGGCACCAGCTCGTACAGCCGCCAGCCGCCGGCCAGCGCCCGTTCGAGCAGCGCGTCGGTGATATCGCCGGCCGGATCGCAGCGCAGGCGCAGGCGCCCCGCGCCGAGATCCTCCACCTCCTGCACGCCGGGCAGGCGCGCCAGCTCCGCCGCCGCCGGCGGGTTGCGGAAGGCGGCGCACAGGGCGGACACCGGCTGATGCGCCAGGTTGTCGATGGTATCGCTGAACACCAGGCGTCCGCGATGGATGATCTGCACGCGGTCGCACACCGCCTGCACCTCGGGCAGGATGTGGGTGGACAGGATCACGCTGTGTTCGCCGCCCAGTTCGCGGATGAGGGCGCGGATCTCGCGGATCTGGATCGGATCGAGCCCGACGGTCGGCTCGTCCAGGACCACCACCGCAGGTGCATGGATGATCGCCTGGGCGATGCCGGTGCGCTGCTGGTAGCCTTTGGAAAGGTTGCCGATCAGGCGCCGGCCCACTTCGGTCAGGCCACAGCGCTCCTTGGCGCGGTCCACCGCGCCGCGCCGCTGCTCGCGCGGTATGCGGTTCAGGCGCGCGCAATAGGCGAGATATTCATCGACCGTCAGCTCGCGGTAGAGCGGGGGCTGCTCGGGGAGGTACCCCAGCGCCGACTTGGCGGCCTCGGGCTCGTCGAGGATGTCGCGCCCGCTGATCAGCACGCGCCCCGCGCTCGGCGCCAGGTTCCCGCTGATGATCTGCATGGTCGTCGATTTTCCGGCGCCGTTCGGGCCGAGGAAGCCGAGCACCTCGCCGCGCCGGACCTCGAAGCTGATATCGTCGACGGCGAGCAGCGGGCCGTAGCGGCGCGACAGGCGCTCGACCCTGATCAGGTTGTCCGAATCCATTGGCGGCAGTTATGGGTTTGTTATTTACCGTGGAAGATGGGAACGCCCGGCAGAAATTCAAGCGCCCGTCTACAATAGAGCATATGACCGGGCGCGGCGCAAACAGTTCGGCGTGATATGGATCTCGTCGGCATCGATACCGGGGGCACCTTCACCGACTTCGTCTGCCTGACGGGGGGTGTCCTGCGCGTCCACAAGGTGCTGTCAACGCCGCGGGCGCCCGAACAGGCGATCCTGCGCGGGATCGCGGACCTCGGCCTGGACAGCCGCGCACTCATCGTCGTGCACGGCAGCACGGTCGCGACCAACGCCGTGCTCGAGGGCAAGGGCGTGCGCACGGCGTTCATCACCAATCACGGGTTGCGCGACCTGCTCACGATCGGCCGCCAGGCGCGGCGCGCGCTGTACGACCTGCAGCCGCCGCCGCAACCGCCGCCGGTGCCGCGCGAGCTGTGCCTGGAGACGGGCGGCCGCCTGGGCGCACACGGCGAGGTCGTCACCCCGCTCACCGACGCGGACCTGGCCGGGCTGCGCGCGGAGGTGGAACGCCTCGCCCCGCGCGCGGTCGCCATCAATCTGCTGTTCTCCTTCCTGGATGAGCACTTCGAGCGGGCGGTCGCCGCCGCCATGCCGGCGGGGATGTTCGTCGCGCGCTCCTCCGCCGTCCTGCCGGAATACAAGGAATACGAACGCGGCATCGCGACCTGGCTCAACGCCAGCGTCGGCCCGCTGGTGGAGGACTACCTGACGCGCCTGGCGCAGTCGCTGCCCGCCGCGCGCGTCTCCGTCATGCAGAGCTCCGGCGACACCATCGCCGCGGCGCAGGCCGGCGGCCAGGCGGTCCACATGCTGCTGTCGGGCCCGGCCGGCGGCCTTGCCGCCGTGCGCCGCCTCGGCGCGGCAGCGGAGCTCGACCGCCTGCTGAGTTTCGACATGGGCGGCACCTCCACCGACGTCGCGCTGATCGAGGGCGACATCCGCCTCACCGGCGAAGGCCGCATCGGCGGCTATCCGGTCGCCGTGCCGATGGTGGACATGCACACCATCGGCGCGGGCGGCGGCTCGATCGCCTATCTCGACGGCGGCGGGCTGCTGCGCGTCGGCCCGGCCTCAGCGGGTGCCGACCCGGGCCCCGCCTGCTATGGCCGCGGCGGCCGCGCGCCCACCGTCACCGATGCCAACCTGGCGCTCGGCCGCCTGCCCGCCGACGGCTTCCTCGACGGCCGCATGCCGCTCGACCGCGCCGCGGCGCTGGAGGCCCTGGCCGCTGTCGCGCAACCGCTCGGCCTCGGCACCGGGGACGCCGCGGCGGGGATCATACGCATCGCCAATGAACACATGGCGCAGGCGCTGCGCGTGATCTCGGTGCAGCGCGGCATCGATCCGCGCGGCTACACACTCGCCTCCTTCGGCGGCGCCGGCGGCCTGCACGTATGCGCGCTGGCGGATGAACTCGGTATCGCGCGCGCGCTGGTTCCGGTCCACGCCGGCGTCCTGTCCGCGCTCGGCATGCTGGTGGCGCCGCGCGGCCGACAGCTGTCGCGCTCGGTAGCGCGGCCGCTGCGGGATCTGACTGCCGACGGCATCGCGCGCGGCCTCGAGGAGCTGGCCGCGCGCGGTCGCGCCGAGCTGTTGCACGAGCGGGTGGCGGCGGCGGACATCGTCGTCACGCGCACCCTGGACCTGCGCTACTGCGGACAGAGCCACAGCCTGAACGTGGCGTGGCAGGACCCGGAACGGAGCGCGGAGGCGTTCCACGCGCTGCACGAGCAGCGCTACGGGCACCGGCTCGACCTGCCGCTCGAGCTGGTCAACCTGCGCGCCGGCCTGCGCGCCCCGGCGCCGGACCTGGGTTTCGCCCCGCCGCCCGCGCCGTCGCGGCCCGCCGTCCCCCGCGCCTGCGCGCAGCTGCATGGCGGCGGTGCGGGCGCCGCGATCTATGCGCGCGCGGAACTCGCGACCGGCCAGCGCGTCGCGGGTCCGGCACTGATAACCGAGGCGGTTGCCACGACCTACCTCGCCCCCGGCTGGTGCTGCCGACGCGACGCGGCCGGCAACCTGCTGCTGACCCGTGACGGACGGACCATGGACGCTCACTGCTGACGGTTCATGGCGTCCACCAGCGACGGGAAACGGACGGAGGACCGGCTGCGCAGCATCCGGCTCACGTTACGGCTGAGCGCATCGAGACGGCTTCCGTTGATCACCCGCTTGACCTCGAGGAGCGTGGCGGGAAACATGCTGAATTCGCGCAGGCCGAGTCCGAGCAGCAGGCGCGTGTAATACGGATCACCCGCCATCTCGCCGCACATCGCCACCGGGATCCCGGCGCGCCGGCCGGCGCGGATGGTCAGATGGATCAGCTTGAGTATGGCCGGATGCAGGGGATCGTACAGGTAATTGACCTCCTCATCGAGGCGATCCACGGCCAGGGTGTACTGGATCAGGTCGTTCGTCCCGATGGAAAAGAAGTCGAGATGGCGCGCCAGCGCATCCGCGGCCAGCGCGGCGGCGGGGATCTCGATCATGCCGCCGATCTGCATGGCCGGATCGAAACGGATCCCCTCCCGCGCCAGCGCCTTCTTCTCCTCCTCGACCAGGCGCAGTACCTGCAACAGCTCGCCCTCGCCCGAGAGCATCGGGATCATCATGCGCACCGGCCCGGAGGCGGATGCGCGCAGGATCGCGCGCACCTGGGGTGAAAACTGGCCCGGATCCTTCAGGCTCCAGCGGATCGCGCGCAGGCCCAGCGCCGGATTGCTCGCCGCCGGGGTCCGCGGCCGGCTGCCCAGGCATTTGTCCGCGCCCAGGTCCAGGGTGCGTATGGTCACCGGCGCGCCCTTCAGCGCGCGCACCACGCGCAGGTAGGCCTCGTACTGCTCGTCCTCGCCCGGCACTGTCTCGCGATTGAGGAACAGCATCTCGGTGCGGAACAGACCGACCCCGGCGGCGCCGAGCCTCCGCGCGGCGGCGGCGTCCTCGGGCAGTTCGACGTTGGCCAGCAGGGTCACGGCGTGGCCGTCGCGCGTCACCGCCGGACGCTGGCGCAGCTTGTTCAGCTCGGCGACATGCCGGCGCTCCTCGCGCTGGCGCCGGTGGTAATAGGCCAGCTCCCCCGCCTCGGCGCCGGCGATCACCATGCCGTGCTCGGCGTCGACCACCAGCGCTTCGCGGTGCTGCAGGTAGCGCCGCACATGGTGCACGCCGACCACCGCGGGCAGACCCAGGCCGCGCGCCAGGATGGCGGTGTGGGAATTGGGGCCGCCGAACTCGGTCACCAGGGCGGCGATCCCCTGCTGGTGCATCAGCACGGTCTCGGCCGGCGAGACGTCGCCGGCGATCAGGATCGCGCCGCGCAGCTGGCCGTTGCGGTCGTCATGGCGCGGCTCGTACTGGCCCTGGAGATTGCGCTGGATGCGGATGACCACATGGTCGATGTCGTCCTTGCGCGTGCGCAGGTACGGATCGTCCATCTCATCGAAAACGCGCACCAGGGCGTCCCGCTGCAGCTTCAGGGCCCATTCGGCGTTGCACTGCCGCGCGCGCATGATCTTGATCGGCGCCTCGCTCATCACCCCGTCGTCGAGCATGAGCAGGTGGGCGTCCATGAAGGCGACGATGTCGCCGGGGGTGTCGGAGGGGATGCGCTTGCGGATGTCGCGCAACTGCTGCCTGGCCTTCCTGAGCGCGACGCGGTAGCGCGTGATCTCTTCCTGCAGCAGCGGCCTGGGGATCGTATGCTCGCTGACCTCGGGCGCGTCGTGATGGAGGATGACGGCCTTGCCGATGGCGACGCCGCGGGAGACGCTGATGCCGCTCAAAACCAGACTCATGGGACCGCGCCGCCTCCGGTGTTGAATGTGCCTGCACGCCGGCGCGCGTTGACGGCCGGCGCGCCTGGACCGGTTACGCCTCCTCGCCGAAACGCTGCCGGATCAGATCCTCCAGCCTGAGCAGCGCCGCCTCCTCGTCGCGCCCCTCGGCGATGAGCTCGATTTCGCTGCCCTGGCCCGCCGCGAGCATCATCACACCCATGATGCTCTTGCCGTTCACCCGGCGCGCGCCGCGCACCAGATGGATGTCGGATTCGAATTCGGAGGCCAGCGTCACCAGCTTGGCTGCCGCGCGCGCGTGCAGTCCCAGCCGGTTGACTATGGTGACTGTCCTGCGCGCCACCGCTAATCCTCGCCCTCCGGTCCGCAGCTGAAGATGCCCTCGCGCCCGCCGCTCAGCGCCTTGTCCTTCAGCTGGCTGATGTTCAGGCGGGGATAGTTCATCAAGCGTACCAGCATCGGCAGGTTAACGCCCGCAATCACGGTCACGCGCTCGTTGTCGCGCTTCAGCGCGGTGGCGATGTTGCTGGGGGTGGATCCGAACATGTCGGTCAGCACGATGACGCCGTCGCCATGATCGAGCTCGCGCACCGCCGCGCGCGCCTGTTCCAGGATCTGCGTGGGGTCGCTCGCCGGCGTCACGGCGATCACCGCGGCGGGGAGCGGGCGGCCGCCCAGCATCGATACCGCAGTGTCGAGCAGCGCCTCGCCGATGCGGTTGTGCGAGATCAGGCACAGGCCGACGCTCATCGCAGCTCCCGGTGGCGCGTCATCACGCCGGCGCGCGACTGCTTGAAGTGGGCCGCCAGCGTCTCCGCCAGGTAGACCGAGCGGTGCTGGCCGCCGGTGCAGCCGATCGCGACCGACATGTAGTTGCGGTTCTCCGCCTCGAAGCTCGGGATCCAGCGCTCCAGGAACGCGCGGATGTCCTCGTACATGCGCCCCACCGCGGGCTGCTGCCCGAGGAAGCGGATCACTTCGGGATCGTTGCCCTTGCGCATGCGCAGCGCGGGATCCCAGTGCGGGTTGGGCAGGCAGCGCACGTCGAACACGAAGTCCGCGTCGGCGGGAATGCCGTACTTGTAGCCGAACGACATGAACAGGATGGAGAGCGAGGCCGACTTGTGCTGGGCGACGCGCTCGCGGATCACGCCGCGCAGCTGGTGCACGTTGAAATTGCTGGTGTCGATGTGCAGGTCGGCGCTGGCCGAGATCGGCGCCAGCAGCTCGCGCTCGACCGCGATCGCCTCCAGCAGGGAGACGTCGACGCGGGTGAGCGGGTGCTTGCGGCGCGTCTCGCTGAAGCGCTTGATGAGCACATTGTCGGCGGCGCCGAGGAATATCACGTCGCAGTCGAGTCCCGGCTTTCTGATCTCGCCCAGGATGTCGCCGAAGCGGCCGAGGTCGCGAGACAGGTTGCGCGCGTCGATGCCGACCGCCACGTTCTCGATGTTGCGCTTCTCCGCCGTCGCCACGATCTGTTCGACGAACTGCGGCAGCAGGCTGAGCGGAAGGTTGTCGACGCAGTAATAGTCGAGGTCCTCCAGGGCCTGGAGCGCGATGGACTTGCCGGAGCCGGACAGCCCGCTGATGACCAACAATCTCATGCGCCCTCCCCCAGGATCATGCGCTGCTGCCGTTCGCTGAACGACTGCGCTGCATTGTACCCCTTAAGCAGCAGGATATGGTTGCGCACCGCGCCTTCCACCAGCACGGCGAGGTTGTGGCCCGGCGCCACCGGCAGCGTGACCTGGGGCACCTCCACGTCGAGGATGGTCTGGCGCTGGCGGCTGCCCTGCAGGCGGTCAATGGCCGCCAGCTCGCCCGCATCCATCTGCCGCAGGTGGATGATCAGGCGCAGGTTCTTGTTGGGCTTGATCACGCTGTCGCCGAACATGGCGCGGACGTCGAGCACACCGAGCCCGCGCACCTCGAGGAACCCGCTCAGTTCCGGCGGGCATGAGCCGTTGAGTATGTCCGGGGCGGTGCGCCTGAATTCCGGCGCATCGTCCGCGATCAGGCGGTGATTCCGGCTGATCAGTTCGAGCGCGAGCTCGCTCTTGCCGACGCCGCTCCTGCCGGTGAGCAGCACCCCGATGCCGAGCACTTCCATGAAGACGCCGTGCAGGGTCAGGCGGTCGGCCAGCACGCCGGACAGGTAATACTGCAGGTGGCTGATGACCTTGAAATCCGGGATCGGCGCGGAAAACAGCGCCACCCCCGCCGCCTCCGCCTGCGCGCACAGGTCCTCCGCGACCGGCAGCCCGTCGGACACCACCACGCAGGCCGGCCCGGCCGCGAACACCCGCCGCAGATGCTCGGCGCGGGAATCGCCGCGCAGCTGCTCAAAGTAGTTCAGTTCGGCCGGGCCGAGCACCTGGATGCGGTTGGGATGGATCAGATTGAGGTGTCCCGCACCGGCATCGAAGGGGCGGTCGCGCGCGGCGGAGTCCTGCGGTCCCTGCAGCGCGCGGGCGCCGCCGGCGCGGCCCGCCACCCAGACCAGCCCCAGCCTTGCCTGATAACTGTCGTACAGGGAAGAGACTGTGGGCGCTTTTCCCATACCCGGAGGGCTAGGCGACGGGACCGGCGGCCCGTTCTTGCTCACCGGGCTGCCACGACACCAGCAGCTGGTAGATCTCCTCGCCGTTCTTCGCGGCATGGAGCCGCTCGCAGAAGGCCGGATCGCTGAACATCTCCGCCAGCGTCGCCAGGATTTCCAGGTGCTCGCTGGTCGACTGTTCCGGCACCAGCAGGGCGCAGATCATGTCGACCGCCTTCTTGTCCGCGGCGTCGTAGTCTATGCCACGGTTCAGCTTCATGAAGGCACACACGGCGTGGTTGAGCCCCTTCAGGCGGCCATGCGGGATGGCCACCCCGCGCCCCAGGCCCGTGCAGCCGAGCCGCTCGCGTTCGATCAGGCTGGTGAACACCTCGGACTGGTTCAGTTTCGGCTCGTCCCTGGACACCAGCTCGCTGAGCATCTCGAAGGCGCGCTTCTTGCTGCCCACGATGTTACGGCACGCCACCCTGGAGGGGGTGAGCAATTCTCCGACTCGGTTCATATCGATATCGACACCCAAATTTATATGCGGGACGAAGGGACGCGATTCATATCAGACGTTTCCGCTCGCTCGAGGAAGGGATCGCGAGGGCCTCGCGATACTTCGCGATGGTGCGGCGCGCGACATTGATGCCCTGCTGCTTGAGCAGCTGGGCGATCTTGCTGTCGCTGAGCGGTTTGCCGCCATCCTCGGCAGCGACCAGTTTCTTGATCAGGGCCCGGATCGCGGTGGCGGAGCATTCGCCGCCGCTGTCGGTACTGACGTGGCTGGAGAAGAAATACTTGAGCTCGAAGATGCCGCGCGGGGTGTACATGTACTTCTGGGTGGTGACGCGCGAGATGGTGGATTCGTGCATCTCGACCGACTGCGCGATGTCATGCAGCACCAGCGCCTTCATCGCCTCCTCGCCGTGTTCGAGGAAGCCGCGCTGGCGTTCGACGATGCAGCTCGCCACCTTGAGCAGCGTCTCGTTGCGGCTCTGCAGGCTCTTGACGAACCAGCGCGCCTCCTGCAACTGGTTCCGCATGTAGGCGTTGTCGCTGCTGTTGTCGGCGCGCTTGACCAGGCTGGCGTAGCTGGCGTTGATGCGCACCCGCGGCATGGCCTCCGGGTTGAGCTCGACCTTCCAGCTGTTCTTTTCCCGGGTGACGATCACGTCGGGGATGATGTATTCCACCTTGCGGTCCGTGATCTGGCTGCCGGGATAGGGATTGAGCGACTGCACCAGGGTGATGATCTGCAGGAGTTCCTGCTGCGTGCATTTCAGGCGCCGCGTGATCTGGCTGTACTCGCGGCCCGCCAGCAGGTCGAGGTGTTCGGCGACCAGCTCCCGCGCCTTGCCCAGCCAGGGGATGTCGGCGTGGAGGTGCTGCAGCTGGATCAGCATGCATTCGCGCAGATCGCGCGCGGCGACGCCGACGGGGTCGAAGTTCTGCACCTGGTGCAGCACCGCCTGCACCTCGTCGAGATCGATGTCGCCGTCGGCATTGAGGCCTTCATGAATCTCCTCCAGCGGGACCGCCAGATATCCGCGGTCGTTCACCGCGTCGATGATGGCGATGGCGATGGCCTGGTCGCGCTCGCTGAACGGGGTCATGCTCATCTGCCACAGCAGATGCTCGCGCAGCGTCTCGGACGGCCCGGCCTGGAATTCGAAGTCGCCGCCCTCCATCTCGCCGCCCTGGCCACGCGGCACGACGGCGCTTTCGTAGACGTCCTCCCACACGCTGTCCACCGGCAGGTCGTCGCCGACGCCCATGTCGAGGTCGACCACCGCGTCGCGCAGGTCGACGGCGGAATCATTCGCCTCCCCGCGCTCGCCCTCCGCGGCGGGACTGGCGGCCGGGGCCGCCGCGGCGGCGTACTCAACGTCCTCCGCCAGGGCCGCCTCACCGTCGTCGGACGCACCCTCCTCCGCCGCCTCCAGCATGGGATTGGAATCCAGCGCCTGCTGGATCTCCTCGCGCAGGTCGAGGGTCGAAAGCTGCAGCAGCCGGATCGCCTGCTGCAGCTGGGGGGTCATGGTCAGCGATTGGCCAAGACGGATTTGCAGAGTCTGCTTCATTAACCGCGAATACTTCCTGCTGCCTGATGAGAGTAAATTCTATCGTAGATCGTGAAAGGGAATACAGTGTACCCCACTTACCTCCATGATCAATCTGAAGTTTATCGCCTAGAGCTGAAAGTCCTGGCCAAGGTACACCTCGCGCACGCGCTCGTTCTGCAGGATCTCCCCGGGCTGGCCGGCGACGAGGATCTCGCCGTCGTTCATGATGTAGGCGCGCCGGCAGATCCCCAGGGTCTCCCTGACGTTGTGGTCGGTGATCAGGATGCCGATGCCCTTGTCGCTCAGGTAATTGATTATCCGCTGAATATCCAGCACCGATATGGGATCGACGCCGGCGAAGGGCTCGTCCAGCAGGACGAAGCGCGGCTCCATGGCCAGCGTGCGCGCGATCTCCACGCGGCGCCGCTCGCCGCCTGACAGGCTGATGCCGATGGCGTCGCGCAGATGGCCGATGTGCAGCTCGTCGAGCAGCTCGTCCACCCGGCGTTCCTGGCGGGTGCGGTCGAGATCGCGCCGCGTCTGCAGGATCGCGCGCACGTTGTCCGCCACGCTCAGCTTGCGGAACACCGACGGCTCCTGCGGCAGATACCCGATGCCGAGGCGCGCGCGCGCGTGCATCGGATAGCCGGTGATGTTGCGCTCATTGAGGCTGATCGAGCCCTTGTCGCACGGGATCAGCCCGACGATCATGTAGAAACAGGTGGTCTTGCCGGCGCCGTTCGGCCCCAGCAGGCCAACCACCTCGCCGCTCTCGATCGTCATCGATACCCCGTTGACGACGGCGCGCGCGCGATAGCGCTTGGAGATGTGCCTGACGCTCAGGACGTCCATGGGCGTCCCGTCAGCGCCCGTCGGCATCCGCCGCCGGCGTCTCCGCCCCTGCGGCGGGCGTCTGGCGCGGCTGGATGATCACCTGCACGCGACCCTCTTCCGCCTCGCCGCGGCGCGCGACGACGCGGTCCGCGGCGATGTCGTAGGTGATGAGGTCGCCGGCGAACTCGTCGCCCTGGCTCCACACCTGCGCCTGCTGTTTCAGCACGAGGCGTTCCGGTGCGGCGGTATATTCGATCTTCAGCGCCTCGCCGCGCATGTCCTCGGCCTGGCCGTCGAGCCGCTGGCGGAAACGGGCCGGCTGCCCTTCCGCCGTCAGGCGCTGGAAGTTCCGTTCCGCGTCGTAATGGATCGACACCGTGTCCGCCTCGAGGCGCATGGTGCCCTGGGTATAGCGTACGTTGCCGCGATAGACGCTGACATGCGCGACGTCATCGATCTCGACGCGGTCGGCCTCGATATGGATGGGCTGCTCGCGGTCGCTCGACAGGGCGTAACCCGGCGCCGGCCCCAGCAGCGCGCAGGCCAGCAGCAGGGTGGAGAGCCTACGGCGCATATTCGCTCCTCACCTCCGCGTGCAGCACGGCGCGCCGCCGCTCGAGGTCCGCCGTCATGCCGATCGCGCGCGTGACGCCGGAGTGCTCTTCCAGGCGCACCGCCGCGCGCGTCTCGGCCAGCTTGCCGTCGGGCCACACATCCAGGTCGTCGGTGTACATCCGCATGTCCTCCGCCGGGGTGGCGCCGCTGTAACGGACGCGAACGTCGCCCTGCAGATTGATCAGGCGCTCGCGTTCCGACGCCGTTCCGCGCAGCGCCGCGATATCCCAGGCGGCCCTGCCGTCCTGGTATACGGTCAGGTGCGGGCGCGTCAGCGTCGATGTCGCCCTGTCCGGATAGTGGTAGAGATCGTCGGCGACGAGCCGCCGCTCCACCGCCCCCGCCGCGTTCATCTCGGTGAGCTCGAACCCGGTGAGATAATAATCCGGCCGCTCCACCCGCAGCTCCGCCGGCGCGCGCTCCTGTGCATCCTGCAGCCGCGACCACCACCAGCTGCCGGCCGCCGCCGCGATCAGCAGCGCAACCGTCAACAGGCGTTTATCGACCGACAGGCGCATCATCCCGGCGGCGGTCTCAGTCGAGCGCCAGGTAGCGTTCGATGCGCGGAGCGAGGGTCCCCTGGGCGTCCATGATCAGTTCGCACACGTCGCGCGCCGCGCCGCGGCCGCCGCTGCAGGCCGTGACCCAGTGGGCGTGGCGCCGCACCAGATCGTGCGCGTCCTGCACCGCCACGGCGAGCCCGACCCGGCGCAGCAGCGGGAGGTCCACCACGTCGTCACCGACGTACGCCACCTGGGCGGGCACGAGGCCGAGGCGGCCGATCAGTTCGTGAAAGGCGGGGAGCTTGTCCTGCTGGCCCTGGTAGACATGGCGGATGCCCAGTCCGGACATGCGGTGCGTCACCGCCGGGGAATCGCGCCCGGAGATGATGCCGATCTCGACGCCGGACTGCTGCAGCATCTTCATGCCGTGTCCGTCGCGCGAATGGAATACCTTGTGCTCGCGCCCATCCGTATCGATGAACAGGCCGCCGTCGGTCAGCACGCCGTCGACGTCGAAGATGACGAGGCGGATGCTCCTGGCCTTCTCCGTCACTCCCTGCCTGAGTTCATGCAGCGCTGCCACTCCCCCTCCTCAGACCACGCCCGCGCGCAGCAGGTCGTGCATGTTGAGCGCGCCGAGCAGACGCCGTTCCCCGTCCACCACCAGCAGCGCGTTGATGCGGTGCTTCTCCATCATCTCGAGCGCCTCCGCCGCCAGCATGCCGGGGGCGGCCGTCTTGCAGTCGCGCGTCATCACCGCGGCGATCGGCGTGGCGTGCACGTCGAGCCGGCGGTCGAGCACGCGGCGCAGGTCGCCGTCGGTGAAGATCCCCGCCATGCGTCCGGCGCCGTCCGTCACCGCGGTCATGCCGAGGCCCTTGCGCGTCATCTCGACCAGCGCCTGGCTCAGCAGCACGTCCTCGCCCACGGCGGGTATGGCATCGCCCGTGTGCATGATGTCGCGGATCAGCAGCAGCAGGCGCCGGCCGAGGCGCCCGCCCGGATGCGAACGGGCGAAGTCCTCCGCCGTGAATCCGCGCACCTCGAGCAGCGACACCGCGAGCGCGTCGCCCATGACCAGTGTCGCCGTGGTGCTCGAGGTCGGTGCGAGGCCGAGCGGGCAGGCCTCCTGCGCCACGCTGACGTCGAGGTTGACGTCGGCCGCGCGCGCGAGCGTCGACTCGGGCCGGCCGGTGAACGCGATCAGCGGCACACCGAGGCGCTTGATCAGCGGCAGGATGGTGAGCAGCTCCTCGGTCTCGCCCGAATTGGATATGGCGAGCACCACGTCGCGCGCGGTGATCATGCCGAGGTCGCCGTGGCTCGCCTCGCCGGGATGGACGAAGAAGGCGGGGCTGCCGGTGCTGGCCAGCGTCGCGGCGATCTTGCCGCCGATATGTCCCGACTTGCCCATGCCGAGCACGACGATGCGACCCGTGCAGGCCAGCAGGTAGCGGCAGGCCGCGACAAAGGCGTCCCCGATGCGCGCCGACAGCGCCCGCACGGCCTCCGCCTCCGTCGCGATCACCGCCGCGCCCAGTTCCCGGATCTGGCGCACCTCGGTCTCGTTCAGCTCATACAGGCGTACCGGCGCCTCGCCGCGCGCACCGCCCGTGCCGCCGGTTACCCGGTCGTGATGGACCATCGTGTCACCCTGCCCGCCATTCGTCGCGCCATCACCCAGGCCGGCCGCGCAGGACCGGCAAATCGATCATATTTGACCCGATTGTACCAGCGATGGCAATCGCGCCCCCGGACCGCGCGATGCTCAGCCGGCATAATGCACTGCCAGACCGGCGAACACCGCGGCGCCGAACCAGTTGTTGTTGAGGAAGGCACGGAAACAGCGCGCCGGATCACGCGCACGGATCAGGTGCTGCTGATAGAGCGCTAGCCCGGCCGCCACGGCCAGGCCGGCGTGGTAGCCGGCGCCGAGCTGGAGGCGAAACCCGAGCAGCAGGAGCACCAGCAGCGTGCCCGCCTGCAGCAGCCCGATCGCGAGCCGGTCGGCGGCGCCGAACCGGATCGCCGTCGAGCGCACCCCGATGCGCAGGTCGTCCTCGCGGTCGACCATCGCGTACATGGTGTCGTAGGCGGTGGTCCACAGCAGGGTGGCGAGATACAGCAGCCAGGCGGCCTCCGGCACCGCGCCGGTCTGCGCGGCGAAGGCCATCGGGACCGCCCAGCCGAAGGCCAGGCCGAGGTAGATCTGCGGCAGGTCGGTGTAGCGCTTCATGAACGGATAGGTGGCGGCCAGCGCGGCGCCGGCGAGGGAGAGCAGCACCGTCAGGCGGTTCATGGTCAGCACCAGAGCGAATGCGGCGAGACAGAGCGCGCCGAACAGGAGCAGCGCCTCGCGCGGCGTCGCCTGCCCGCACGCCAGCGGCCGGTCGCGCGTGCGCGCGACGTGAGGATCGAAGCCGCGGTCGGCGAAGTCATTGATGACGCAGCCGGCCGAGCGCATCAGCAGCACGCCCAGCACGAAGACGACGCACACGACGGGATCCGGCCGGCCCGCGCCGGCGATCCACAGGGCCCACAGCGTGGGCCACAGCAGCAGGAAGATGCCGATCGGCCGGTCCAGCCGCATCAGGCGCGCGTACACCGACAGGCGTTCCATCAGCCTTCCCGGTGCGCTCACCCGCACGCCCCGGTAAATTCGCTGCGCGGCGCCGCCGCGGCGGGCCGGCGCGTCCCCGTCAGGGCCGGCAGAAAGATCTCGCCGACCAGCAGCGGGCGCCCGGCCAGGGTGAACACGGAGCGCCGCCCCCAGATCGCCGCCGCACCGGCGCCGCGGCCGCCGGTCAGCACGCGGTAGAGCGCGTGACCCGGCGGGATCTCGGCGACCTCGATGCCGCCGCGGCGCACGCGCCGGTCGGCGAACAGCAGCGCGCCCAGCGGACGGTTCCCCAGGTGGGCATAGCGGCGCAGGTCGCCGCGCAGGGTCCCGGCCGGGATTACCGTGCGCGCGAACACCAGCGGGATCTCCCCGCAGGCGAGATGCACCTCCCGCACCAGGCCGAACTCATGGTCGCGCATGCCGAGTGCGCGCCGTTCATTGCGCAGCGGCCGCTGCCAGCGCTGCGCGAGGAGGCGCACATTGAAGCCGTGCGGACAGAGTTCCCGCAGGCGCTGCGTCAGGGATGCGGCATCGACCAGCCAGGGGAGCTGATCCGCCGGCACGCGGCGGCGCAGACGGGCGTCGAGCAGGCGCCAGCGCGGCTCCCCGCCGTAGTTGAATCCGATGTCTGCCACTGCCTGTTTCCGTCCCTCGACTCGCCCGCCCCCGCGGCCGGCATCATACCGCGCCGTACTGCGGCCGGTCGCCCAGCCAGCGCCGGATGAGCGGATTCACCCGCTCCGGGTAGCGCTCCAGCAGCAATGCGGCGCACTGGCCCGCCGCCGGGATCAGTTCCTGGTCGCGCAGCACGTCGGCCGTGCGCATCTGCGCGACGCCCGCCTGGCGGATGCCGAGGATCTCGCCCGGTCCGCGCATCTCCAGGTCGCGGCGCGCGATCTCGAAGCCGTCGCCGGTGTCGCGCAGGGCCGCCAGCCGCAGGCGGCCGCGCTCCGACAAGGGGCTATGATACATCAACACACAGGCGCTTTTTTCGCTGCCGCGGCCGACCCGGCCGCGCAGCTGGTGCAGTTGCGCGAGGCCGAGCCGCTCGGCGTTCTCGACGATCATCAGGCCGGCGTTGGGCACGTCCACGCCGACCTCGATCACCGTGGTGGCGACCAGCAGCTGGAGCGCGCCGGCCTTGAACGCCGCCATCACCGCCTCCTTCTCCGCCGGCTTCATGCGCCCGTGCAGCAGGCCGACGGCGAGTTCCGGCAGCGCCTCCCGCAGCTGCTCCGAGGTCTCCTGCGCGGCCTGGCACTGCAGGGCCTCGGATTCCTCGATCAGAGTGCACACCCAGTAGGCCTGCAGGCCGCGCCGGCACACCTCGCGCACGCGCTCCAGCACCTCCGCGCGGCGCCCGTCCGGCACGATCACCGTCGTCACCGGCTGCCGGCCCGGCGGCAGCTCGTCGATGATCGAGCAGTCGAGGTCGGCATAGGCGGTCATCATCAGGGTGCGCGGGATCGGCGTCGCCGTCATGATCAGCTGATGGGGATAGCGCCCGCCGCTGCTCCCCTTCTCGCGCAGCGCCAGGCGCTGGTGCACGCCGAAGCGGTGCTGCTCGTCCACCACCACCAGGCCGAGCGCCGCGAACACCACGTCCTGCTGAAACAGGGCATGGGTGCCGACCGCGACGGCGGCCTGTCCGGAACGCACCGCCTCCAGCACACGCGCGCGCGCGCCGCCCCTTGCCTTGCCGGCCAGATGGACGACCTCGACGCCGATCGGCCGCAGCCAGGCGTCGAGGTTGCGCCAGTGCTGTTCGGCCAGCAGTTCGGTCGGCGCCATGACCGCCGCCTGGCAGCCGCCTTCGACCGCCTGCAGGACCGCCGCGACGGCGACCACCGTCTTGCCGGAGCCGACGTCGCCCTGCACCAGCCGCTGCATCGGGTGCGGCAGGCGCAGATCGGCCTCGATCTCGCCGATCACCCGCCGCTGGGCCGCCGTCGGAGCGAACGGCAGGCCGGCGATGAAGCGCGCGACCAGCGTGCCCGGCACGGCGAGCGGCGGCGCCCGGTGGCGCTGCATGCCTGCGCGCAGCACGCGCAGGCTGAGCTGGTGCGCCAGCAATTCCTCGAAGGCCAGCCGCTTGTGCAGCGGATGCGAACCGTCGCTGAGCGCCTCCGGATCGGCATCCGGAGGCGGCTGATGCAGATAGAACAGGGCCGTGCGCAGCGGGCCCAGGCCGTGGCGCGCGATCACCTCATCGGGCAGCAATTCCTGCAGCGGATCGGCGTCACCCTCCACGGCCGAACAGGCCAGGGCCTGGGCGATGAGCGCGCGCAGGGAAACCTGCCGCAGACCCGCCGTGACCGGATAGACCGGCGTCAGGCTGGGCTGCGCCGCCGGCTGGTCCGGCGCGTCCGCGCGCCGGTATTCCGGATGCGCCATCTCCAGATTGCCGGGTGTGCCCCGCACCTCGCCGTAGCAGCGCAGGCGCGTCCCGCGCGCGAGCCCCTCCTGCTGGCGGGCGCTGAAATGGAAGAAGCGCAGCGTGATGGTGCCGGTGCCGTCACCGAGCCGCGACAGCAGCATGCGGCGGCGCCCGTAGCGGATCTCGGTGAGCAGCACCTCGCCCTCGATCACCGCATCGTCGCCCGCCTGCAGCGCGCCGATCGGGGATACCCGGGTCCGGTCCTGGTAGCGGATCGGGAGGTGGAACAGGAGGTCCTGCACGGTGCGGATTTCAAGCCGCGCGAGCAGCTCCTGCATGTGCCCGCCCACCCTCTTCAGGCGGCCGACGGGTGAGGACAGGGTAATCCCGTCCGTCTTCTCGTCTGTATGGGAAACCACGGCGCGCATCCGTCACCGGCGGCGGGGCGGACAAGGCGTGCGCATGGACCCTACAGGTGCATCACGCCATCGATCTCGATCGCAGCCCCGCGCGGAAGGGCCACCACCTGCACGGCGGCGCGCGCAGGGTAGGGCCGCTCGAAATAGCGCCCCATCACCGCGTTGACCTGGGGGAAGTTGGCGAGGTCGGCGAGATATACGTTCAGCTTGACGACGTCGGCGAGGCTGCCGCCGGCGGCGCGCGCCACTGCGGCAAGGTTCTCGAACACCCGCTCCGCCTGCGCCTCGAAGCCGCCGGACACCATTTCCATGGTCGCCGGGTCGAGCGGGATCTGCCCCGACAGATAGACCGCGCCGCCGACCCTGACCGCCTGTGAATAGGTGCCGATAGCGTCCGGCGCGTCGCCGGTGTGGATCGCCTCTCGTGCCGCCATTACTCCTCCTCGTGTTTTCCCGTGTGTTCCCGGCCGGCCATGCGCCGGGCTTCAGGCCTTCTTGCGATTGATCTTGACCACGTTGTCCAGCGTGCGGATGCGCCGCATCACCCGCGCGAGGTGCACGCGGTTCTGCACGCCGATGTTGATGGCGATGCTGCTGTGCTTGCCGTCGTGCTCGTCGATCGAGACGTTGTTGATATTGACGTCCATGCCCGCGATCGCCGCCGCGACGGTGGCAAGCACGCCGCGCCGGTTGAGCGCCTCGACGCGGATCTCGACCGGGAACTCGCCCTGGATGTCGGGCTCCCACTGCACGTCGATCCACTTCTCGGGCTGGTTGCGGAATTCCTTGATGTTCTTGCACGACTCGGTGTGGATCACCACGCCGCGCCCGGCGGAGGCGAAGCCCTGGATCGCGTCGCCGGGTATCGGGTAGCAGCACTTGGCGAAGGTCACCACCATGCCTTCGGTGCCCTTGATCGAGAGCGGGCGCGTCGGCGTGCGCGTCCCGCCGAGCCAGGCCGGCATGTAGCGCGTGATCACATTCTTGATGCCGCCGGGCCGCGCGCGGCTGCGCGCCTTCTCCGCGGTCAGCACCTCCATCAGGCGCTTGACCACCAGCGGCGCGAGGCGGTTGCCCAGCCCGATCTCCTCGAACAGGTGTTCGAGGCCGGGCAGCTTGAACTCCGCCAGCAGGATCCTGACCTTGTCGGGATCGAGATCGCTGACCGAACAGGAATACCCCTTCAGCAGGGCCTGATCCAGCAGCCGTCGCCCGACCTCGATGGACTCCTCGCGCTTGAGGTTCTTGAGGTAGTTGCGGATGGTGGCGCGCGCCTTGCCCGTCACCACGAAATTGAGCCAGGCCGGGTTGGGGCGCGCACCGCCCGGCGAGGTGATGATCTCGACGGTCTGCCCGCTCGACAGCGTGGAGGACAGGGGCGCCAGGCGGCGGTCGATCTTGGCGGCCACGCAGGTGTTGCCGATGTCGGTGTGCACCGCGTAGGCGAAGTCGACCGGAGTCGCCCCGCGCGGCAGCGCCATGATCTTGCCGCGCGGCGTGAACACATAGACCTCGTCCGGGAACAGGTCGATCTTGACGTTCTCGAGGAACTCGAGCGAATTGCCGGCGTTCTTCTGGATCTCGAGCAGGCCGCTCATCCATTCGCGCGCGCGCTTCTGCGCGCCGCTGCTGGCCGGTCCGCCCTCGCCCAGCTTGTACAGCCAGTGCGCGGCGACGCCGGCCTCGGACACCATCTCCATGTCCTCGGAGCGGATCTGGACCTCGAGATGCACCCCGTACGGCCCGAACAGCACGGTGTGCAGGGACTGGTAGCCGTTCGCCTTCGGGATCGCGATGTAGTCCTTGAAGCGGCCCGGCACCGGCTTGTACAGGTTGTGCACCATGCCGAGCGCGCGGTAGCAGCTGTCGACGCTGTCGACAACGACGCGGAAGGCGTAGACGTCGAACACCTCGGAGAAGGTCAGGCGCTTGGCGCGCATCTTCTGGTAGATGCTGTAGAGGTGCTTCTCGCGGCCGACCACCCGCCCGGGCAGTCCTTCCTGCGCCAGCCGTTCCTCGATCGCCGCGCTGATCTTGCCGACGATCTCGCGGCGGTTGCCGCGCGCCTTGCGCACCGATTCCGCCAGCACGCGGTAGCGCAGCGGATAGTACTCGGCAAAGCCGAGCTCCTGCAGCTCGGTGCGGATGGTGTTCATGCCGAGGCGGTTGGCGATGGGCGCGTAGATCTCCAGCGTTTCATGCGCGATGCGGCGGCGCGTCTCCGGCGGACATGCGGTCAGCGTGCGCATGTTGTGCAGGCGGTCCGCCAGCTTGATGATGATGACGCGGATGTCCTGCACCATCGCCAGCAGCATCTTGCGGAAATTCTCCGCCTGCGCCTCGCGGCGGTTCTCGAACTCGATCTGGGTGAGCTTGCTGACGCCGTCGACCAGCTCGGCCACCTCGGCGCCGAACTGCTCGGCGATCTGCTCCTTGGCGGTCGGGGTATCCTCGATGACGTCGTGCAGGATCGCCGCGACGATGCACTCGGTGTTGAGGCGCATGTCGGCGAGGATGCGCGCCACCGCCAGCGGATGGCTGATATACGGCTCGCCCGAGAGGCGCTGCTGACCGAGATGGGCGCGGGCGCTGAACCGGTGCGCCCGCCGCACCTCATCGATCTGGTCCGGGGTGAGATAGGCCGCCAGGCTGGCGCACAGGTCGTCGAGCAAAAACTCGGGGTCTACATGCTGCGGTAGGCTGGAATCGATGCGCGTTGCCTGTTCGGACCGCTTCAAGGGTTATCCCCTCATGCAGTGTCAGTCTTCCGTTTCCTGATCGCCGCGGGACGGTGTCTCCTGGCGAAACTCCTGCTGCAGTTCCTGCTGCAGTTCCTGCTCGAGGCGCTGGCGGAAATCGTCCTTCTCCACCACGCCCTCGGCGATCTCCTCGCGCACGTTGACTTCCTTCAGGATCGAGGCGTCGACGCTGCCCTCGGCGATCTCGCGCAGCGCGAGCACGGTCGGCTTGTCGTTATCCCAGGGCAGGGTCGGCTCCTTGCCCTTGCTGAGCTGGCGCGCGCGCTTGCTCGCGACCAGCACCAGGTCAAAACGGTTGGGGATGTGGGTAAGGCAGTCTTCTACGGTGATACGGGCCATGCGGTGCCATTCTCCATTCGTCAAGTCATTGTCCGCACGCGCTATTCAAGCGGTGCATGCGACCATTATACCGGTTTTCCGCCGCCACACACGTCGCCGCGGCGCGGCAGGGGTCATCTCATCAGTTCACGCAGCAGCGCCTGATGGCGTTCGGTCTGCAGGGGGAGGCGCAGGCGTTCGGTGCGCAGGATCGCGCGCAGATCAGCCAGCGCCGCGTCGAAGTGGTCGTTGATCACGATGAAATCGTATTCGGAATAATGGGATATTTCCTCGACCGCGGCCTGCAGGCGGCGCTCGATGACGGCCGGATCGTCCTTCCCGCGGCCGTTCAGCCGCGCTCGCAGCACCTCGCGCGACGGCGGCAGGATGAAGACCCCGACGGCCGCCGGGAAGGCCTGGCGCACCTGCTGCGCGCCCTGCCAGTCGATCTCCAGGATGACGTCGGAGCCCTGCGCGAGCCGCTCCCCCACCTCCGACCGGGCGGTGCCGTAGTAATTGCCGAACACCTCGGCGTGCTCGAGAAATTCGCCCGCCTCCACCATGGCGAGAAAGCGCCCCCGGTCCACGAAGTGGTAATCGACGCCGTCCCGTTCACCGGCGCGCGGCGGGCGCGTGGTGAAGGAGACCGACATCGCGACCCCGGCATTGTCCGCCAGCACGGCCCGCACCAGGCTGGTCTTGCCTGCGCCCGACGGCGCAGAGATTATGAACAGCGTGCCGGTAACGAACCCCTCGCGCGGGGCGGTGTGCGTATTGTCCATGGCTCTATCCCGTGCGTCGGCTTGTTTCACTCGATGTTCTGGATCTGTTCGCGCATCTGCTCGATCACCACCTTCATCTCCACCGAGGCGCGCGTGGTCACGGCGTCGACCGATTTGGAGCCCAGCGTATTGGCCTCGCGGTTGAGTTCCTGCATGAGGAAATCCAGGCGCCGGCCAACCGGCTCGTCCTGTTTCAGCACCCGCTCCACCTCCTCCAGGTGCACGAGGAGCCGGTCGATCTCCTCCTGCACGTCCATCTTCTGCGCGAGATAGACCAGCTCCTGCTCCAGCCGGGCGCTGTCGAACTTCATCTCCAGCTCATCCAGCCGCCCCTTGAGCTTTTTGCGCTGGGCGTCGAGGATCGCCGGCAATTGTCCGCGCACCAGTTCGGCCTGCTGCCGGATCTCCTCGCAGCGCTGGGCGATCAGCCCCTTGATCATGGCGCCTTCGCGCAGGCGCGTCTCGACCATCTCCTGCAGCGTGGCATCGAGCAGGCTCACCGCCTCGGCCTGCAGCTGGCCGATATCCTGCTCGACCACCTGCAGGACGTTCGGCCACTTGAGCAGATCGATGGAGCGCGTGCGCGCGGGATTCTCCATCATGCCCTCGATGCGGCTGGTGACTTCCAGCAGGCGCCGCACCAGATCCTCATTCAGCGCGAATTCGGTGTGCGTCGCCGCCACCGGCTGGTAGCGCAGGGTGCCCTCGACCTTGCCGCGGCGGATCCGGGCGCCGACCGCCTCGCGCGTGCGGGTCTCCAGCGCACGGAACTCCTCCGGGAAACGGAGACTGAGCTCCAGGTAACGGTGGTTGAGCGAACGCAGCTCCCAGCACAGCACTCCCCACGGGGTCTTGCGCTCCTGGCGGGCAAAGGCCGTCATGCTCCGGATCATATGTGCATCATTCCCTGCAAGATGTTGTACGCCGCCAGGTTGCGGCCCGCGCCGGCGCGGGCCAGTACCGTTCTGCTCGGGTCGCGCCCGCATGCTTCCGGGTATAATATGTTTTTTCCCGCCCACACCCAAGAGAAAGGATCCACCATGCGCCCGAGCGGCCGAGCACCCGATCAACTGCGACCCATCAAGCTGACCCGCGGCTACACCAAACACGCCGAGGGCTCCGTCCTGGTCGAATTCGGCGACACGCGCGTGCTGTGCACCGCCAGCGTCGACCCCAAGGTCCCGCCCTTCCTCAAGGGGACCGGGCAGGGCTGGATCACGGCCGAATACGGCATGCTGCCGCGCTCCACCGGCCAGCGCATGCAGCGCGAGGCCGCGCGCGGACGCCAGGGCGGCCGCACGCTGGAGATCCAGCGCCTGATCGGGCGCTCGCTGCGCGCCGCGGTCGACCTCAAGGCGCTCGGCGAACGCACCATCACCCTCGACTGCGACGTCATCCAGGCCGACGGCGGCACCCGCACCGCCTCCATCACAGGCGGTTACGTCGCCATGGCGGAGGCCGTCGACCGCCTGAAGAAGCAGGGTCTGATCAGGAACAATCCGCTGCACGGCTTCATCGCCTCGGTGTCGGTCGGCATCTACCGCGGCATTCCCGTGCTCGACCTCGACTACGCCGAGGATTCCGAGGCCGAGACCGACATGAACGTGGTGATGAACGAGGCGGAGGCCTTCGTCGAGATCCAGGGCACCGCCGAGGGGCACGCCTTCCGCATGGAGGAGATGCTGGCCATGATCGACCTGGCGCGGCGCGGCATCGGCCGCCTGATCGACAAGCAGCAGGAGGCGCTCGCGCACTGAACCCCGTCTGCGGGGAACGCGCGCCGAAGCGGGACGAGCCGATGTCGCGTGTCGTACTGGCCAGCAGCAATCGCGGCAAGCTCGGCGAATTCTCCGCCCTGCTCGCCGATACCGGCCTGAGCGTAGTCTCCCAGGGCGAGCTCGGAGTGCCCGATGCCGAGGAGACGGGCTTAAGCTTCGTCGAGAACGCGATCCTCAAGGCGCGCAACGCGGCACAGCATACCGGGCACGCTGCGCTCGCGGACGACTCCGGTCTCGAGGTCGACGCCCTGAACGGCGCCCCCGGCATCTATTCCTCCCGCTACGCCGGACAAGGCGCGAGCGACGGCGACAACGTGGCGAAGCTGCTGCGCGCGCTCGCCGGGGTCCCCGCGGAACGCCGCAGCGCGCGCTTCCGCTGCCTGATCGTCTATCTGCGCCATGCGCTGGACCCGACCCCGCTGATCTGCCAGGGCACCTGGGAGGGCCGCATCCTGTTCGAGCCGCGCGGCAGCAACGGCTTCGGCTACGATCCGGTGTTCCATGTTCCGACCCACGACTGCGCCTCGGCCGAGCTGCCGCCGGAGATCAAGAACCGCCTGAGCCACCGCGGCCAGGCCATGGCCCTGCTGCTCGCTGCGCTGCGCGCGCACGGTACGCCGCCCGGGCGATGAGCGTCACCCGCATCCCTCTGACGCGGATCGAGGCGCCGTCATCGTTCCGGTTCGACGCCGCGCCGCCGCTGACGCTTTACGTACACATCCCGTGGTGCGCGCGCAAATGTCCCTATTGCGACTTCAACTCACATGAGAGCGCGGCCGCACTGCCGGAACAGGCCTATCTCGCGGCGCTGATGGCAGATCTCGAGCAGGAGCTGCCGGAGATCTGGGGCCGTCGCGTGGAGAGTGTCTTCATCGGCGGCGGCACACCCAGCCTGTTCGCGCCTGCATCCATTGACCGCCTGTTGTCCGACGTCCGCGCGCGGCTGTCGCTGCTGTCCGGCGCCGAGATCACGCTGGAGGCCAATCCCGGCACCGTCGATGCCGGCCGCCTGCGCGAATTCCGCGCCGCCGGCGTGAATCGCCTGTCGCTCGGCGCGCAGAGTTTCGATGACACGCTGCTGGCGCGCATCGGACGCATCCACGGCCGGGCGGAGATCCTGGGCGCCGCCGAGGGCATCGCCGCGGCAGGCTTCGACAACTGGAACCTCGACCTGATGTACGGCCTGCCGGGGCAGTCCCCCGCGCAGGCGCTGGCCGACGTGCGGCAGGCGATGGCGCTGCAGCCGACGCACCTCTCGCACTACCAGCTCACACTCGAACCGAACACGGCGTTTCATCACTCGCCGCCGACTCTGCCCGACGACGACACCGCCTGGGAGATGCAGCGGCAATGTCAGACCGAGCTCGCCGCGCAGGGCTACGCGCAGTACGAGACCTCCGCCTACGCGCAGGACGGCCGGCGCTGCCGGCACAATCTGAACTACTGGCATTTCGGCGATTACATCGGCATCGGCGCCGGCGCCCACGGCAAGCTCACCCATGCGCCGACGCAGACGATCCGGCGCAGCGCCAAGGTGAAACACCCGCGCGCCTATCTCGACGCCGCGGCGGACGCGGCGCGCGTGGATACCCGGCAGGAGCTCGTCCCCGCCCAGACCGGGCTCGAGTTCATGATGAACGCCCTGCGCCTCAACGAAGGCTTTCCTGTCGCACTGTTCCAGGCGCATGCCGGCCTGCCGCTCGCGATCGTCGAGAGTCCGCTCGCGCGCGCGGAACAGCTCGGCCTGATCGGGCGCGACCTGCATACGATCCGCCCGAGCGAGCGCGGCCGCCGCTACCTGAACGAGCTGCTGACGCTGTTCGTGCCGGACGAGTGACGAACGGGTGAGCGAATACCTGGAACCGCGCGATGTCGCCTGCCCCTATTGCGGCGAGACCTTCACCATCGTCATCGATCGCTCCGCCGGGAGCCAGCGCTACATCGAGGACTGCGCGGTATGCTGCCGCCCGGTGCTGTTCGATGTCGAGATCGATGCCGACGGCGACATCGCGGGTGTGGCCGCGCGCCGCGACGACGAATAGCCGCGCCGCCGGGGAGCGGTTATGATGCGCACTTTGGCGGCCGCCGCACAGCGACAGCCTTCTGCCCGAGACCCAAACCAAGCATTGCCAACATGACGACAATTATCCTGCAGGGCCAGGCCCTGACCCCGGACCTCGCCGGGACAATCGCAGAAACACTCCACGGCGATCCGGAGCAGCGTACCGGCCATTGGCGCATCAGCACCGCCGCAACGCCCGCACCCGACACCCTCGCCGGTTTGCGCCAACGGTTCAAGATCGACATCAACGCGCTGCCGCCGGACTTCGCGCCCGGCGCGGTGCGCCTGCTGATCAGCGACATGGATTCCACACTCATTAATATAGAGTGCGTGGACGAGATCGCCGACTTCATCGGCGTCAAACCGCAGGTCGCCGCCATCACCGCCGCCGCCATGCGCGGCGAGCTCGATTTCGAGACTTCGCTGCGCCGCCGCATCGGACTGCTCAAGGGTCTCGACGCATCGGCGCTGGAGCACGTCTATAACGAACGCCTGCGCCTGAATCCCGGCGCCGAGGCGCTGGTCGCGGGCCTGCACGCGCGCGGCGCGAAGTTCGCGCTGGTGTCCGGCGGCTTCACCTTCTTCACCGAGCGCCTGCGCGCGCGGCTGGATCTGGACTATACGCTGGCCAACAATCTGGAAATATCAGAAGGGCGCATCACCGGCGAGGTACACGGCGCCATCGTCGGCGCCGAGGCCAAGGCGGAGTTCCTGCTGCACCTGTGCGGCGAACTCCGGATCAAACCGGCGCAGGCCATCGCCGTCGGCGACGGCGCCAACGACCTCAGGATGCTGCGCCTGGCCGGCCTCGGCGTCGCCTACCGAGCCAAGCCGGCTGTGCAGGCTGAGGCGGACGTGGTGCTGAATCACAGCGGGCTGGACGGGATACTGGCGTTTCTGGACAGGTGAGGCGTGAGGAGTTAGGAGTGAGGCGAAAAACTTAGCACTATTCGATACTCTCGCTCTACCCCCTAAGGCCTCACACCTCACGCCTCACGAACAAAAGATCCCACACCCCGTGCCCCAGCCGCTCGCCGCGGCGTTCGAACTTGGTCAGCACGCGCTCATCCGGCCGCGGCGCGTAATTGCCCGCGCCGGCGCCGTTCGTGAACGACGGCGACTGCTCCAGTACCGCCAGCATGTGCTGCGCGTAATCCTCCCAGTCGGTGGCGAGGTGGAAGATTCCGCCGGGTGTGAGCCGGCGCGCGACCAGTTCGACGAACTCCGGCTGTACGATGCGGCGCTTGTGGTGACGCGTCTTGTGCCAGGGATCGGGGAAGAACAGGAACACGGCGTCGAGAGCAGCGTCGCTGATCATGTGTGTCAGCACCTGCACCGCGTCGGCGCAGAGGATACGGACGTTGCGGATGTCCTCATCGGCGAGCGCGCGCAGCAGGCGGCCGACGCCGGGGCGGTGGACCTCGACGCCGAGGTGATTGCGTTCCGGATGGCGGCGCGCCATGTCGAGGACCGAATCGCCCATGCCGAAGCCGATCTCCAGCGTGCGCGGCGCGGCGCGGCCGAACACGGCATCGAGATCGCAGGGCGCCTCCTGGAAATCGAGCAGATAGCGCGGACCGAAGTCCTCGATCGCGCGCCGCTGCGCCTCGGTCATGCGGCCTTCGCGGCGGACGTAGCTGCGGATGGGGCGGTGGGGGCGGTCTGCTGAATCGATGTCCAGATTTGATTTCTTAAACAGTGATGGCGGCATAAAAAATGGGGACAGATTTTATTTTTCTGATATGGAAGAGTTCTGTGCCATGACACCGGAGAAAAATTAAATCTGTCCCCATTTTTTAAAAAAACGTCCCGTCGATCGGCGAGGAGGCGCTGGCGAAGCGCTTGCGCGGGATGCGCCCGGCGCGGAAGGCCTCGCGGCCGGCCTCGATGGCCTTCTTCATCGCCGAGGCCATCAGCACCGGGTCGCGCGCGCCGGCGATGGCGGTGTTCATCAGCACGCCATCGCAGCCGAGCTCCATCGCGATCGCCGCATCGGACGCGGTGCCGACGCCGGCGTCGACCAGGATCGGCACCTTGGCGTTCTCGACGATGGTGAGGATGTTGTACGGGTTGCGGATGCCGAGCCCGGAGCCGATCGGCGCGGCGAGCGGCATCACGGCGACGCAGCCCATCTCCTCCAGTCGCTTCGCCGCGATCGGGTCGTCGTTGGTGTAGACCATGACCTTGAAGCCGTCCCTGACCAGCGTCTCCGCCGCCTTGTAGGTCTCGACCAGATCCGGATACAGCGTCTTCTGGTCGGCCAGCACCTCGAGCTTCACCAGATCATGGCCGTCGAGCAGTTCGCGCGCGAGGCGGCAGGTGCGCACGGCGTCGTCGGCCGTGTAGCACATCGCGGTGTTGGGGAGGATCGTGTATCTGTCCGGCGGCAGCACGTCGAGCAGGTTCGGCTCGCCGGGCGACTGGCCGATGTTGGTGCGGCGGATCGCGACGGTGACGATCTCGGCGCCGCTGGCCTCGGTCGCGCGGCGGGTTTCCTCTAGGTCGCGGTACTTGCCGCTGCCGACCAGCAGGCGCGAACGGTAGGGCACGCCGGCGATGACCAGCGCCGCATCCGCGTTCATGCCGACCACCGGCAACGCCTGTTCACCCATGATTCAGCCTCCCCCGATGGCATGCACGATCTCCACCCGGTCGCCCGGCTGCAGGCGCCGGCTGGCGTGGCTGCTGCGCGGCACGATGTCCTGGTTGACCTCGACCGCGATGCGCCGTCCGGCGACGCCGAGGTCCTGCACCAGCTCCGCAATGGTCGGCGCGCCGACGAATTCGCGCGGCTTGCCGTTGACATAGATTTCCATGGGAAACGCCCGTGTTCGATCACTGCCGATAGGTCTTTTAAGATACCACAGATGGGGACGCACTTGACCGGGCTCGGCCCCGGCCGTCAGAATGGTCGGCTCGCGCCCGGCGGGTGTAGTTCAATGGTAGAACGAAAGCTTCCCAAGCTTTAGACGTGGGTTCGATTCCCATCACCCGCTCCATCCCTGCATGACGGGATGATTCGTCTTTACTGATGCGCGATGTGCGCTCCCTGCCTGCGGAATCATTTTTGAACGGCCGGCCCATGGGCCAGGACCGGCACCCCTGCAACCCCTAGGCCGGAACCCGTCCGCGCGTCGGGATCAGGCCCGCGCCGGCGAGATGGCGGTGAATCTCCAGCGGCGCCATGTGGGCCAGGTCCTTGCCCGACTCGCGCACTTCGACCTTCGACCCGGCCGGCAGGGCCAGCGTGCCGCGCAGCAGACCGAGCATATGGCTGGACGCGGCCAGCACCAGGCAGCGGGGCCGGTATTGCCGCAACAGACCCACGGCCCCGTCGGCGATGCGCTTCGCGAAGCGGCGGTTGAACTCCTCCATGTGATTGTCGCGGTGGTCGTCGTAGCCGTGGGCCGAACCGCCGCCGCGCGCCATGTTGCGCCCGCTCCTGGTCTCCGTCCAGGTGTCGCGCCCGGGGAGGTTGGCCTCCGGATTCACCAGATCGCTCACCTCGACGAGGTTGGGACCGGCCTCGATGCCCGGCACCATGTCATTGTCGAGGAAGAAGAACCGCGCCCGGGAACGATCCGCCACAATGACACAGTAATGGTTCATACGGCACCTCCACCCGTTGCCGGTACAATCCCCTGTCCCGCCCTTGCAGCGGTGCCGGGCCTGTTTACCAGCCTAGCCGATCACACCCAACAAATACAGCATGAGCACCAGCGTCGCCGCGCCGGCAATAATCATGATCAGGAGCATCAGAACGGCGAATATACCGCGCACGGGCGACTTACCTCGTTGATTGATGTTCATACCCCGGCGGGATCAGGGATATCGCAGCCGGATCGGGTCGTTCCTGGGTGTACAGTAGGTCCACAGCGGCAGGCGCGCCGCCGGGTCCAGCATCACGGTCATGATCTCGCCGCAGACAGGACACTCTCCCGTCGCCGACTCCACGTTCTCGCTCACCCGGTAACGCATCACCGCCGTCACCGGGCCGGCCAGCAGGAACCCCGGCACCAGCACGAAATGCGCGATCGGGATGAACAGCGTAACGACGGCGAGGAACCACATGAGTGCGAGCATCTTCAGCGCGCGCAGCCAGCGCTCCCTGTTGCTGAACATGCGCACCTGCAGGCTGCCGGCACGTGCCACGCCGGCGTCGTTCTCGATCAGTATCGGACGAACCTCGGCCACGCTCCTGTCTCCCGACGCCTGACTAACACTCTGATGCCGGTCATGATTGGCAAGGCCAGACTATACACAGCGCCGGCGTTTTCTGGCAAACCGCGCGCGGTCTGGAGCAGGCGGCCACTTGATGATAGTCTGCATTCCGACCCGCTGAATCACCCGGCACCGCCGCGCACCCCGTTATGATCAGACGCATCGCCATCGTCCTCGGTATCCTCGCTGCCCTCCTGCTCGCGGCGCTGGTCCTGATACCGCTGCTGTTCAACCCCAACGACTATAAGGACAAGATCGCCGAACTCGCGCGCGACGCGACCGGGCGCGAGCTCAGGATCGTGGACGACATGAAGCTGTCGCTGTTCCCCTGGATCGGCGTCGAGTTCGGCCGGGTCGAGTTCGCCAACGCCGCGGGCTTCGGCCCGCAACCGTTCGCCCGCATCGCGGCGGCAGAGATCAAGGTGAAGCTGATGCCGCTGTTCCAGCGTCGCATCGAGGTCGACACCGTGACGCTGCACGGATTCGCGTTGTCGCTCGAAACGGCCGCCGACGGCCGCACCAACTGGGATGACCTGGCGGCGCGCGGGGCGACGCAGGACCGCGCGGACACGGAACCGCCCCCGCCCTCGAACGGCGGCGACGCCGCGCTGGCCCTGCCCGCCGCGCTCAGCATCGGCGGGCTGGACGTGCGCGACGGCGCCCTGCACTGGCGCGATGACTCCGCGGGCACGCGCCTGGACGTCACCGGCCTGCGCCTCGCCAGCGATCGCATCGAGGCCGGCAAGCCGGTTGACCTGGAGCTCGCCTTCGACCTGCACGGCGAGCAGCCGGCCATCGACGGCCATCTCGATCTCGCCACCCGCCTCGAGGCCGACCTGGCGCAGCAGCGCCTGCGCGCGGCGAATCTGCGCCTCGACGCCAGGCTCGCGGGGGCGGGCATGCCGCTCGGCAAGATCGAACTCAGGCTCGCGGGAGATGTGGACGCCGACCTCGCCGGCCAGGCCTATCGGATCGACAAGTTGCGCCTGAACACCGCCGTGGACGACGCGAAGCTGCCGGGCGGGCGCCTCGCGCTAGCCCTGCAGGGCAGGATCGTCGCCGACCTCGACAAACAGACCGCCGAGCTGCCGGACTTCGTCCTCACGACCCAGGGCGTTACCCTGCGCGGCACCTTGCGCGCGACCCGGCTGCTGGACGCGCCCGTAGCCGCGGGACACCTCGAGGCCGACACCTTCAACCCGCGCGATTTATTGAAGGCCCTGGCCATCGACGCGCCGGAGACCGCCGATGCAGCGACGCTGACGCGCGCCGCGTTCGCGTTCGACTTCGAGGCCGCGGGCGAGCACGCCGCCATATCGGCGCTCAGGCTCCAGCTCGACGACAGCGCGCTGACGGGCTCGGCCTCGGTACGCGACTTCGCGGCCCCTGCGCTCGCCTTCGACCTCGCGCTCGACCGCATCGACCTCGACCGCTACCTGCCGCCGCCGCAGGACGAACCCGTCGCGGCGACGCCGGCCGCCGCGGCGCCGGCCGCACTCAAGCTTCCGCTCGACACGCTGCGCGCACTCGACATCGACGGCAGGCTCGCGGCCGGACAGCTCCGCATCAGCGGCCTCTCGCTCTCCGATCTGAGCCTCGCGGTGCGCGCAAAGGACGGCCTGATCGCGCTCGCACCGCTCAAGGCGAACCTCTACGGCGGCCGCTACGCCGGCAACATCCGCCTCGACGCGCGCGGCGCCGTGCCGGCCTTCGCGCTCAATGAATCGTTGACCGGCATACAGGCCGGGCCGTTGCTGAAAGATCTGCTCGACAACGAGACCTTCAGCGGCAACGCCGATTTCGCCCTCGAGGCCACGGCCAGCGGCGACACCGAGGACGCGCTGCTGCGCAGCCTGGACGGCACGGCCCGCTTCAAGCTGCGCGACGGCGCCGTGAAAGGCTTCAACACCGCGCAGATGATCCGCGAGGCGAAGGCAAAGCTGGAGGGACGCCCGGCGCCGCCCGCGGCCGCCAACCAGACCGATTTCAGCGAACTCGGCGCCTCAGTGCGCGTCGGCGGCGGCATCGCGCGCAACGACGACCTGAGCGCGAGCTCGCCCTACCTGCGCATCGGCGGCAGCGGCCAGGCCGACCTGATCAAACAGGAGATCGATTACCGCCTGCGTGTCCGGCTGGTCGACACCGAGATCGGCCAGGGCGGCGAGCAGCTCGGCGACGTCAAGGGCATCGAGATCCCCATCAGGATCAGCGGCGCCTTCGCCGGCCCGTCCATCGGACTCGACAGCGCGGTCATCAGCGATGTCCTGAAACAGAAGGCGAAGGCCGCCGTCAAGCAGGCGGTGGACGCCAGCAAGGGCAAGGCGCAGGAAAAGCTGGAGCAGAAAAAACAGGAACTCAAGAAAGACGTCGAGGACAAGCTCAAGGACAAACTGAAGGGAATGTTCCAATGAGCGCCGTCGCGGCCCGGGGTAAACGCCGGGACGGCGCGGAGGATTTCAGCGCCGCGCTGCTGACATGGTTCGATGCGCACGGGCGCAAGGACCTGCCCTGGCAGCGTGACACCACACCCTACCGGGTTTGGGTTTCCGAGATCATGCTGCAGCAGACCCAGGTTGCGACCGTGATCCCCTACTATCAACGCTTCATGCAGCGCTTCGCCGGCGTCGGCGCGCTCGCCGCGGCCACCCTGGACGAGGTGCTGCACCTGTGGTCGGGTCTCGGCTACTACGCGCGCGCGCGCAACCTGCACCGCGCCGCGGGCATCGTCTGCATCGAGCATGGCGGCGAGTTCCCCGCCGACATGGAACGGATGCAGGCGTTGCCCGGCATCGGGCGTTCCACCGCCGGCGCGATCCTCGCGCTCGCGCGCGGGCAGCGCCACCCGATCCTCGACGGCAACGTCAAGCGCGTGCTTGCGCGTTATCACGCCATCGAAGGCTGGCCGGGGCAACCCGCGGTGGAAAAACGCCTGTGGGAGCGGGCCGAGGCCCACACGCCGCGGGACCGCGTCGGCGCCTACACCCAGGCGATCATGGACCTCGGCGCCACGCTGTGCACGCGCGGCGCGCCGGACTGCGCGCGCTGCCCGCTCGCGGCGGGATGCCGGGCGCGGCAGACGGGACGGACGAGGGACTACCCTGCTGCGCGGCCGCGGCTGCAAAAGCCCGAACGCGAGAGCACGATGCTCGTGCTGAGGAACGCCGCCGGCGAGGTCCTGCTCGAACGCCGCCCGCCCGCCGGCATCTGGGGCGGCCTGTGGAGCCTGCCCGAGGCGCCGCCGGAGGCGCGCGGCGACGCGGACATCCGGCGCTGGTGCGCCGATGCCTTGCGCTGCCGCATCGATGCGCTGACCGAGCTTCCCGGCCTGCGGCACGCCTTCAGCCATTTCAACCTGACGATCCGTCCGCTGCAGGCGCGCGTGCTGCGCCAGGACGCGGCCGTCATGGAGGGGGCGGGATACGTCTGGTACAATGGCCGCTCGCATGCGCGTGGCCTCGCGGCGCCGATCCGGCGCCTGCTCACCGCGCTCGCGCAGGAAACAGGAGAACCTTGATGACCCGCATGGTGCACTGCGTGAAGCTGGACAAGGAGGCGGAAGGCCTGGGCTACCTGGTCTACCCGGGCGCACTCGGGAAACGCATCTTCGACAACGTCTCCAAGGAGGCGTGGCAGATGTGGCTCAAGCACCAGACCATCCTCATCAACGAAAACCGCCTCTCCCCGATCGAGCCGCGCGCGCGCCAGTTCCTCGAAAAGGAGATGGAGAAGTTCTTCTTCGGCGAAGGCTCCGAGCTGCCGGAGGCGTTCGTGGATCCCGGGAAAGGCGCGAAGTAGCCGCGGATCCCGGGCGGCGGGCCGGGCCGCCATCGCTGTTACTTCGCAACCCCTGGCTGCGGGTCCGCCCGCCAGTCGCTCACCGTTCGCCGCCGTCCATCGCGCAGCGGAACCCCACGTCGGTGCTGACCATGCCGGGCTCCGCATGTGCGCGGCGCGCGCTGCGGAAGAAGACGCTCAGGGCGTAATGCCCGAGGCCCGCCCCGCCCCCGCGCACCACGCGGTGTTTCTCGCCGAAGTCCGCATCCTGCGCGTCTGAACCCGGATAGGGCCGGTACCAGTCCCCCACCCACTCCGAGACATTGCCGCCGAGGTCGTATACGCCATACAGCGAGACGTCCTGCGGATAGGAACCGACGGCGGCGAGAATCTCGTCGCCCTCGCCCTGGTCGCCCGAGTTGGCCACACCATGCCGCCAGTCGTCGCCCCAGGGATACTCACGGCCCTCCGGTCCGCGCGCAGCCTTCTCCCATTCGGCCTCGCCCGGCAGGCGTTTGCCGCGCCAGCGGCAGTAGGCGTCGGCATCGAACCAGCTCACCGCCGTCACCGGCAGGCGGTCGCGCCCGCGCTGGATGCCGAGCAGCAAGGCCAGCAGCTCCTCCCTGTCCAGTGCGGAGGTGTCGACCTCGAGCTTGAAATAATCGCGCGCGATCCAGCGCAGGTTGTCCACGTGGGCGGTCTCGAGCTTGCGGTCGGCGACGTTGTAGGCGCCCTGGACCCACTCCGCCGGCTCCGCGCGGCCGGTCTGCAGCACGAAGGCCTTGTAGTCGGCGTTGCTGACCTCGGTCGCGTCGAGATAGAAGCCGGGAAGCTCCGTGCGGCGCCGCGGATGCTCGTTCACGAACAGCGGCACGGTGAAGCCGTAGCGCTCCTGCAGCCCCTCCTCGTCGGTCTTGTCGCTGCCCATGATGAACGGTCCGCCCGGGATGAACACCATACCCGCCCCGGCGGCCGGGGCGGCGTCTTCCGGCGGCCCGCCGCAGGCCGCGCACAACGCGGCCGCCAGCAGCACGCCTCCCCACCGGCCGCTGTCGCCGCAATGCCTATCGCGATGTCCAGGCTTCATGAAAACAGGCGCTTCAACAAGGAGTTTGGCGCAGAATACCACGGCCTCGCGCAATCGTAAGCCGTCGTCCGGCTTGACGCGATACCCGTCAGGCGGGTCTAATACGCGTGCCGCGGAACGTCCGCGGCGCGATCATCCGGTTGCTGGATCAACCTCCGCGTTCCCCCCGATGGCCAGGTAGCTCAGTTGGTAGAGCAGGGGACTGAAAATCCCCGTGTCGGCGGTTCAATTCCGTCCCTGGCCACCAATTTCATCGATCATTGCAACCGCCGCTGCACCTTCGGGGCGGGGATTCCCGGCCCGCGCGCGGCGCGCGGGCGTTCGACGGCGCTGACGGCTGCGCCGTCACCACGCGCCGCCTCACCCCCGTGTCGGCGGTTCAATTCCGTCCCTGGCCAGCATTCAATCCTGCGTCACGCACGACGCGGAAACGCTTACTCCGACCCGCAGGCCAAGGCTTGAACGTTTCCACGCTAAGGCCTTGAAACACGATCATTATGCAAGGCGGGATGGATAAACTTTTGTGCTATACTCGGCCATAAAATCAGGACCATGGCGCAGCGCTCAGGCCCGGGCGCGCCGTCCCAGCGGGTAGAATTGATGCGATCCTGCAAAAATACAGGGATATATACCCATACATGTGCGCGCCTCCTGTTGTCGGCGGCGCTGGCGATCCCGCTGCAAACCCACGCCTTCGTCTATATCGTTGACAGCGCGGCCGATCTCGTCGATGCCGACACCAGCGACGGGATCTGCGCGACCGCCTCCGGCACCTGTACCCTGCGCGCCGCGATCCAGCAGGCCAATGCCTGGGCCGGAACCGACTCGGTCGTCCTTCCGGCCGGCACCTATACCCTCAGCATCGGCGGCGCTGGCGAGAATGCCGCCGCCAGCGGCGACCTCGATGTCACCGACGGGCTGATCCTCAACGGCAGTGGCGCCGTGTCGTCGGTCATCGACGGCGGCGGCATCGACCGCGCGGTGGACATCGCGAACGGTGTCGCCGTGCAGGTCAGCGGCGTGACGATCCGGAACGGCTTCGTCAACGGCAGCGGCGGCGGCATCTACAACCTCGGCACGCTATCCCTCAGCGACAGCGCCGTCACCGGCAACACCAGCGCATTGCCGGCCGGCACCGCCGGCGGCGGCATCTACCACTTCTCCAGCGGCGAGGCGGCGGTCAGCCTGAGCCTCGACCGGGTTACCGTCAGCAACAACAGTGCGGACAATTCCTCGCTGAGCGGCGCCTCCAGCATCAACGGCGGCGGCATCGCGATCGTCGGCGGCGCGGTCACCATCAATGAGAGCCTCGTCACCGGCAACATCGCAACCACGGGCACCGTCGGCAACACCGGTAACAACGTCGGAAGCGGCGGCGGCATTTACATCAACAACGGCAACGTGGCTGTCACCGACAGCACCATCAGCGGCAACACCGCCGACTGGAACGCGGGCGGCATCTACAACTTCGGCGCCGTGACCGTCACCGGCAGCACCATCAGCGGCAACACCGCCTTCCAGGGCGGCGGCGTCTATACCGACGGCAACCCGGCACGCCTGCTGACGCTGGTCAACAGCACGGTAAGCGGCAACGTCACCACCCACCCGAGTTTCTCCACACTCGGCGGCGGCCTGTTCATCAGCAAGCCGACCGTCATCCAGGGCAGCACCATCACTGAGAACGAGGCAGGCGACGGCGCCGGCCTCCACCTCGACCTGACCGGCCAGACCTCGCTCAACCAGGGCAGCGTCACGCTCACCCATGCCATCATCGCCGGCCAGACCGCAGGGCCGGACTGCGACAACGCGGCTGCGATCACGTCGAACGGCAACAACCTCGCCGGCGATGCCAGCTGCGGTCTCGCCGGCGGCGGCGACCTCAACGGCACGGCTGCCGGCCTGGGCGCCTTGTTGGCTACGAACGGTGGCCCCACTGCGTCCCACCTGCCGCAGACCGGCAGCGCGGTGATCGACAACGGCAGCAACGCGACCTGCACGGCCGAGGACCAGCGCAGCTTCCCGCGTCCGGCCGACGGCAACGGCAACAGCAACGCGATCTGCGATATCGGTGCCGTCGAGGTCACGCCGGGGACGAACGCCGATCTCGCGGTGCGCCTGAGCGATGCGCCCGATCCGGCCGTGGTCGGCGGCGCGCTGGCATACACCGCCACCGTCACCAACCAGGGGCCCGCCCCCGCGACCGGCGCCAGCATGATACTGACCTTGCCCGCCACGGTCAGCTTCCAGTCCGCCTCTGCCGGCTGCGCGCCTGGCGGTGCGACCGTCACCTGCAACATCGGCGCCCTGGCCGCAGGCGCCGCTGCGGTCCGCACCGTCACGGTCACACCGAACACCGTCGGGACCATCACCGCGAGCGCGGCCGCCGCGGCGGCGGAGGCCGACCCCAACACGGCCAACAACACCGGCATTGAGACCGACACCGAGGTCTACCAGCCGACCGACGTCACCATCACCACCACGGCCTCGACAACCGGCACGATCATTCTGGCCAGCGGCGCTGAAGCCAGCGGCGGCAACATCAATGAGTGTGTTCCGAATACCTCATGCGACACCGTGCTCGCGGGCGAGCCGTTCACCTATACGCTGACCATCGGTAACAGCACGGCGACCGCGCGCAACGTCCGCATCAGCGACACTCTCCCGGACGGCGTCGATCCGGTCTCCCTGACCGCCTCCACCGGAACCTGCTCCGCCGCGGGCCAGATTTTCACCTGCGCGCTCGGCGATCTCGGCACGGGCTCCGCCGTCGCGACCATAGACATCATCGTGAATCCGACGGAAAAGGGCGTCATCGTCAACCGCGCGGTCGCCAACTTCGACGGCGCCTTCCTGACCGCGCCGGGTTCGGGCGAATTCACCCTCAACGTCGACACGCGCGCCGATCTCGCGGTGGACATCGTCGACACCGACGATCCGGTCGCCCAGGGCGCCGACCTCGGCTTCATCATCACGGTCAACAACGGCGGCCCCTCGGACGCCACCGACATTGAACTCGCGGTGACGCTGCCGGCCAGCTACACCTACAACTCGACCTCCTCGCCCGACGGCTGGAGCTGCACACCGACGGGCGTGACCGTCGAGTGCTCCCTGGCGACGCTGGCATCGGACACCCTGTCGACGCTCACGGTGTTCGTGACGCCGACGGCCACCGGCACGCTGGACACCGGCGTCGCGGTCACCGGAGCCGACACCGACAACGATCCCAGCAACAACTCGGTGACTGAAAGCACCACGATCGGACCCGCCGTTGTGGTCACGACGGATCTCTCCGTCGTGCTGAGCACCGATCCCGCACCACCGGGGACAGTGGCGGCGGGAGACAATCTCACCTACATCGCCCGCGTGACCAACAACGGGACGGTCACCGCCCAGAATGTCACGCTCACCCAGGTGCTCCCGTCCGGCGTCGCCTTCGTTTCGGCCACCAACGGCTGCAGCGAATCCGGCGGCATCGTGCAGTGCGCGCTGGGAACCATCGCGGGCGGCACCTCCGCCAGCGGAAACGTGGTCGTGCGTCCGGCGGCGGAAGGCACCCTTAGCTCTACGGTCACCGTGCTCAGCGGAACGGTGCAGGATCCCGATACCTCGAATAACACGGATACCGAAACAACCACCGTGAGCGCCGCCTCGGACGGCAACGGCGGCGGCCTGCGCAAGGGCTCCGGCTGCTTCATCGCCACCGCCGCCTACGGCAGCTACCTCGATCCGCACGTCATGGAGCTGCGCCGGTTCCGCGACGATGTGCTGCTCGCGACGGAGCCGGGCCGGACCCTCGTCGAACTCTACTACCGCGTCTCGCCGCCGGTCGCCGACCTGATCAGCCGGCACGATGCCCTGCGCGCCGTAACCCGCTGGGCGCTGACCCCGGTGGTCTACGGAGTCGCCTATCCACTCCCCTCCGCCGCGCTCGGCATGTTGCTGGTGGTGGGACTGCTGAGACACCGACAAAAATTCGTGAGGGGTGAGGCGTAAGGAGTGAGGCGAAAACCCTTTACAATCTTTCACGCCTGACGCCGCACCCCCCTATTCATGCCAAGCTGGGACGACCGCTACACCGCCTCCCGCAATCTCTTCGGCGACGAGCCCAGCCCACTGCTGCTCGAATTCCGTCCTCACCTCTCTCCCGCCATGACGGCCCTCGCCATCGGCGACGGGGAGGGGCGTAACGGGGTCTGGCTCGCGCAACAGGGACTCGACGTGCTCGCGATCGACCTGTCAGCCGTCGCGCTCGAACGCGCCCGGCGTCGCGCGCGCACCGCCGGCGTCCCGCTGTGCACCCTCCGGACCGACATCCTCGCATGGGAATGGCCGGAGGCGGCCTTCGATCTCGTCACCCTGATCTTCGTCCATCTCCCCTCCGCGCAGAAACGGCTGCTGCACCAGGCGATCCGGCGCGCGCTGAAACCCGGCGGTCTGTTCATGCTCGAGGCCTTCCATCGCGACCAGATCCATTGCGGAAGCGGCGGCCCGGCGGATCCCGATCTCATGTATACGCTCGATGAGATCGTCGCGGACTTTGCCGGTTTCGAAACACTGAAATGCGCCCGGGTCGAAACCGGGGTGATGCTCGACGGGGAGCCCCGCGGCGAGGGCGTCGCCGTGCATTTCGTCGCGCGCAGGCCACCGGGCTGATGCGGAACAGCCGTACGGCGAATGCTTATATTAGGAATACCCCTTTGCCTGCCCCGGCGCAGACTCCGTAATCCGCGCCCATCGCGCCTCTCCGCCTGGAATAATCCCAATAAATATCTGTACGTTATAACTCTCCGGCGCAAACATGCCCGGAGGCTTGCGCCCGGCAGGGTAATAAAAGTAATATTCGTACATTCTAATATTCGAGATATCTAATATGACTGACTTTCCTGCACACCAGCTGGATTCCGCGGTCGAGGGGCTGCGGGTCATCGCGCACCCGGTCCGACTCATGGTGCTCTGCCAGCTGGCCGACGGCGTCAAAAACGTCAGGGAACTCCAGGAGGGTACCGGCGCCACGCAATCCAACCTGTCGCAGCATCTCTCCAAGCTGCGACTGCTCGGACTGGTGAGCTGCGAACGGCGCAGCCAGCACATCTATTACAGACTTGCCGATCCGGGATTCATGCGCATCATCGAAGCCCTGAAAGGCGTTTATTGCGGCACATCCGCCGACCGGTCAGAGGAGGACCCGACACCGTGAAACCGACTTCACTCCTTGCCCTGCTCCCGCTGGCGCCGTTACTGCTGACCGCCTGCACGACTGAGCCGGATTCCACAAACCCGCCTGCGGGCGCCGCAATCCAGGCTGCGCTGCACGACGTGGCGCCGGAGCAGATCGACGAGACCTACACCACCACCGGCACACTGGTCGCCGACGACCGCGTCGAGATCGCCTCGCGCCTGATGGGTTACATCCGCGACATCAAGGTGCGCGAGGGCAGCCCGGTGAAACAGGGACAGCTGCTGCTCACCATCGACCCGACGGAGATCGAGGCGCAGCGCGCCGAGGCCGAGGCGCGCGTCTCCCAGGCGCGGGCGCGCAGCGCGGAGGCGCAGGCCGATTTCGAACGCTACAAGACCCTGTTCGAACAGAAACTGGTGGCGGCCAACACCTATACCAAGGCGGAACTCGAAACCCAGGTGGCGCAGGAGGAACTGCGGGCCGCGCTCGCCACGCTCGATCGCGTCAAGGTGCAGATGCAGTACGCCGAGGTGCGCTCCCCGGTCGACGGCGTGGTGGTGGAGAGGCTGCGCCGCACCGGTGACCTCGCCAACCCGGGCGCCACGATACTGACCGTGGAGAACCCCAGCAACATCGTGCTCGAAACGTATATCCGCGAGGACCAGCTGCGCCACGTGCAGCCCGGCGACGAGATCGCCGTCTCGGTCGACGCAGTCGGACTGCGCACCACCGGGGTGGTGACGCAGGTCGTGCCCTCGGGCGATCCGGCCACCCACAGCTACCTGGTCAAGGCCACCCTGCGCGAACTGAACGGTGCCCGCAGCGGCATGTTCGCGCGCAGCGCGTTCTCCACCGGGACCAAATGGACCGTGCTGGTGCCGGACACGGCGCTGGTGAATCGCGCCGACCTGCCGGGCGTGTACATCGTCGACCGCGACGGCACCGCCCATTTCCGCATGGTGCGCACCGGCCGTCACGTCGACGGCCGTACCGAGGTCATCGCCGGCCTCGGCGGCGGCGAACGTATCGTGGCCGGATCCGACACGCCGGTGCGGACCGGCGACCGCGTGACGGAGAAACCCGCCGCCGCGGCGGCGACGCGGGATCTCGCTCCGCAATGAACACCGGGCTCAACATAGCGGGCCGCCTCGGCCGGGCGGCAATGGGCTCGACGCTGACCCCCATCGCCGGCATCCTGATCTTCCTGATCGGCGTGGTCGCGCTGCTGATCACGCCGCGCGAGGAAAATCCGCAGATCGACGTGCCGACCGCGAACATCTTCGTCGCGATGGAGGGCGCAAGCCCCGAAGAGGTGCTCAATCTGGTGGTCAAACCGCTCGAGGCGGTGATGCGCGAGATGGCGGGGATCGACCACACCTACGGCCTGGCCTCGGATTCGCTCGGCATGGTGACGGTGCAGTTCGAGGTCGGCGCGGACAAGGAGGCGAGCCTGGTGCGGCTGTACGACCGCCTCATGCACAATCTCGACCGCATCCCGCCCGGCGCCGGCCAGCCGCTGGTCAAGCCGGTAGACGTCGATGACGTGCCGATCCTCGCCATCACCTTCTCCAGCGACCACCACGGCGACCTCGCGCTCAAGCAGGTCGCCGACCGCGTCAGGGAAGTCCTGGTCCCGCTGCCCGGGATCTCGGTCGCCGAGGTGATCGGCGGACGCAACCGCGAGATCAGTGTGCAGCTCGATCCCGAGCGGCTGGCGGCGCGCGGCATCGCCCTCGATGCGCTGCACGTCGCGCTGCGCTCGGCCAATTACGAGATCCCGGTCGGGCAGGCGGTGGACGACAATCGCGTCAAGCTCATCCGGCTGTCGGCCGCGCTGCGCAGCGCGCGGGACGTGGGCGCGATCGTCGTCGGACTGCACGACGGCCGTCCGGTGTACCTGCGCGACGTCGCCGACATCGCCGACGGGGCCGGTGACATCGAACAGGTGCACCGCATCGGCTTCGGCCCTTCCGCTGCTGCGCCAGCCACCGCGGGCGAACCCGAGCGGGTGGCGGTGACGCTCACGCTGGCGAAGAAACGGGGCACCAACGCGGTGACGGTGGCCGCGCGCGCGCTGGACGAGCTCGATAAACTCAAGGGCGACTTCATTCCCGACGACGTCGACGTCACGGTGACGCGCGACTCCGGCGAGCGCGCCGACGCGGCGGTCAACCTGCTGGTCGAGCACCTCGGCATCGCGATCGCCTCCGTGGTTCTCATCCTGCTGCTGTTCCTCGGCTGGCGCGAGGCGGCGATCGTCACTCTCAACATCCCGCTCATCCTGTTCGTGGTGCTCGCGGTCGGGCTCATCGCCGGGCAGACCATCAACCGCATCACGCTGTTCGCGCTCATCCTCGCGCTGGGCCTGCTGGTGGACGACGCCATCGTGGTGGTCGAGAACATCCACCGCCACCTGCGGCGCGGCACGCAATCGCTGGCCGACAAGGCGGCCGTGATCATACGCGCGACCAATGAGACCGGCCGTCCGACCATCGTGGCGACCTTCGCCGTCATCCTCGCCTTCATCCCGATGGCCTTCGTGACCGGCATGATGGGCCCGTACATGGGGCCGATCCCCTTCAACACGCCGGTCGCGATGCTCGCCTCGCTGGTCATCGCCTACATGTTCACGCCATGGATCGCGCAGCGCCTGCTTAAAGCCGGCGCCGCCGGCGAAGGCGCAGCGCACGAGGATGACTCGCACGGACGCGACCGCCTGCACCGCCTCTACACCCGCCTCGCGACGCCGCTGATCGAGAACCGCCGCACGCGCCGTGCGTTCTGGGCCGCCGTCGGCCTGCTGTTCCTCGCCGCCTGCTGGCAGCCGGCATGGCAGTTCCTGCGCCCGTCCGGCATCGGCGGCCCGCCCACGCCCGGCACGGTCGAACTCAAGATGCTGCCCAAGGGCAACAAGAACACCTTCAACATCACCGTGGACATGCCCGAGGGTACGCCGCTGGAGATCACCGATGCCGCCGCGCGCGATATCGGCGCCGTGCTGCGCGCGCATCCCCTGGTCACCGATTACGAGACCTTCATCGGACGCGCCGGCCCGGTCGACTTCAACGGCATGCTGCGCGGCGCGACCGTCAAGCAGGGCACGCACCTGGGCGAGATCCGCGTCAACCTGGTCGACACTCTCGAACGCAGCGTGAAGTCCGAACAGATCGTGCTCGACCTGCGCGCGCGCCTCGCCCCGGTGTACGCCGCCTGGCCGGCGGCGAACATCAAGCTGGTCGAGGATCCGCCGGGTCCGCCGGTGCGCGCCACCCTGCTCGGGGAGATCTACGGCCCGGACTATGACACCGCGCGCCGCCTCGCCGCGCAGGTGCGCGCCGCCTATGCGGACACCTGGGACCTGGCCGACATCGACGACTCGGTCGGCGAGGACCAGATCGAATACCGCGTGACGGTCGACAAGGAAAAGGCGGCCGCGGCCGGCGTCGATACCGAGGCGATCGCCGCGGTCATGCGCGACTTCGTCGCCGGCTTCGACATCGGCACCATCCACGCCGCGAGCGAGCGCAACCCGGTGCCGATCCACATCCGCATGCCGGAACGCTTCCGCATCGCACCGCGCGACCTCGACCGCCTGTTCGTCGCCAGCAGCGCGGGCGGGCAGGTGCCGGTGGCCGCCTTCACCGGGATAGAGGAGGTCGTTGCCGACAAGACCATCCAGACCAAGGACGGATTCCCCGTCGTCTACGTCACCGGTGAACCGGCCACCGGATCGCAGGTCTACCCGCTGCTCGACCTCGACGGCCGGCTTGACGGCGCGGAACCCCTGCCGGGCGTCAGGCTCACCACCGGCGGCCTCGGCTTCATGCGTCCCCTGCCCGACGCGACCTTCGACTACCGCCTGCTGTGGGACGGCGAGATGCGCCTGACGCTGGACGTGTTCCGCGACCTCGGCGCCGCGTTCATGGTCGCGCTGGTGCTGGTCTACCTGCTGCTGGCCGGCTATTACGGCAATTTCATCCTGCCGCTGATCGTGATGGGCGCGATCCCGCTCACCATGATCGGAATCTTCCCCGGCCACCTGATCATGCAGCAGCCGTTCACTGCCACCTCGATGATCGGCATGATCGCGCTCGCCGGGATCGTGGTGCGCAATTCACTGCTGCTGATCGACTTCATCCTGGACAACCGCGCCCTCGGCACCGGTCTGAAGGAGGCGGTGCTCGAGGCCGGCGCAGTGCGCGCGCGCCCGATCCTGCTCACCGCGCTCGCCGTCATCGCCGGCACCGCGATCATGATGAGCGACCCGGTGTTCGGCGGGCTCGGCGTCGCGATGGCCTTCGGCACGCTGGCCTCGACCCTGCTGACCCTGTTCGTCATCCCGCTGGTCTATTATCTGTGGCAGCGCGATAAATCTCAGGAAGGGGGACGGATTACGCAGGAGGGGGGACAGATTTCAAATCTGTCCCCCTAACCACCGACCACCGACCGACCGGAGACGGATTTTAATCCGTCACCTGAATCAAACCAACGCAACACTGAAGGAGGCCACACCATGAACACCGAACGACTCATCCGCATCATCGCCGGCAGCTTCATCCTGCTCTCGCTGCTGCTCGCGCACGCCTACAACGGCGCCAGCCTGACCGCCGGCCCGACCTGGCTGTGGTTCACCGCATTCGTCGGCGCCAACCTGCTGCAGTCCGGCATCACGCGCTGGTGCCTGATGGAGAAGATCCTGCTGGCGCTCGGCGTCAAGTCGGGCTGCGTGGCGATGCAGGCCGCACCCAGGAAGTGATGCGCGACCGTACGCGTCATGTATAAGGAATGCGTATAACAGGCCCGGGGCGGAGCGCAAGAGATGCCGTTACGCGTCATGACGCCTGATACAGGCGGAACCACACACCAGCCACGGACTCCCCTGCGTTTGTCCATTGCCCTCGCCCTGCTGCTGCCGGTATCCCAGTCCGGCGCCCAGGGCCAGATGCCGCAGACCTGCGATCCCGCCCTGACCGCGAGCACCCCGAGCGCCCGCTTCACGACGCCGGACGCGGGAACAGTCATGGACCGCCGGACCGGTCTGACCTGGATGCGCTGCGCGGTCGGCCAGCGCTGGGACGGCGCCGGCTGCACGGGCGTCCCGCTCGCCTCGTCCTGGCCCGGCGCCTTTGACCACGCGCTGGCCCTGAACAAGGGCGGCGGATTCGGCGGCCATGCGGACTGGCGGGTGCCCGCACTGGCTGAGCTCGCATCGCTGGTCGAACATCGCTGCTACGATCCGGCGCTCAACCTCGATCTGTTTCCCGCGGCACCGATCACGGGATTCTGGTCCGCGGACACCCATCAGAGCCCTGATCACGCCATGATGATCCATTTCAAATATGGCGGGCAGTACATGGGCAACAAGGACCAGGCCTGGGCGTTGCGCCTGGTGCGCGACTGAAGCGGGCAGCCCGATCTTCGCCTACGCGGAGATTGAACGGCCGCCGTGCGCCCGGCCGCGTCGATCGGTTAAGATTGGCGTAAAGCCGACGCGCGCGCCCGCACCATGCCCTCACTCAGACAGCAGTTCCTGCTCGACCCAGACGTCGTCTTCCTGAACCACGGCTCCTACGGCGCGACGCCGCGGCCGGTGTTCGAGGCCTGCCAGGAATGGCGGCTGCGGCTGGAGCGCGAGCCGGTGCAGTTCATCAACAACGAACTGCCCGGACTGCTGCGGCAGGCGCGCGGCGAACTCGGACGCTACCTCAACGCCGATCCGGACGACCTCGTCTATGTCCCGAACGCCACCTTCGGCATGAACGTGGTCGCACGCTCGCTGCCGCTCGCGCCGGGCGACGAGGTGCTGACCACCGATCACGAATACGGCGCCGTCGACAATGCCTGGCTGCACGTATGCCGCAAGCGCGGCGCGCGCTACGTCCGCCAGCCGGTCTCGTTTCCGGCGGACTCCGACGCGGCCATCGTCGACGGGATCTGGCGCGGCGTCACGCCGCGCACGCGCGTGCTGTTCCTGAGTCACATCACCTCGTCCACCGCGCTGCGCCTCCCGGTCGAGGCGCTGTGCGCGCGCGCACGCGCGGCCGGCATCCTGACCGCGATCGACGGCGCCCACGCGCCGGGACAGATCGCGCTCGACCTGAGCGCGGTCGACGCCGACTTCTATGCCGGAAACTGCCACAAATGGCTGTGCAGCCCCAAGGGCGCGGCGTTCCTCTACACGCGGCGCGAACTGCAGCCCATGATCGAACCGCCGGTGATCGGCTGGGGCTACGGCGACAACCGCAAGCTGGTACAGAACCCAGACTATGTCGATGCGCTGCAATGGCTCGGCACCAACGACCTCGCCGCCTACCTGGCGGTGCCGGCGGCGATCGCCTTCCAGGAGAGGCACGACTGGCCGCAGGTGCGCGCGGAGTGTCACCGCCTGCTCGGCGGGGCGATTCAACGCGTCTCCGAACTGACCGGCCTGGCGCCGCTCTACCGGACGGACCGCCACTACGTGCAGATGGCGGTGAACGCCCTGCCGCGCATCGACGATCTTGCCGCCTTCAACCGTAACCTGTTCGACCGGCATCGGGTGGAGATCCCCTGCATCGAATGGAACGGTCGGCAGTTCCTGCGCATCTCGCTGCAGGGATATAACACCCCCGCCGACATCGACGCCCTGCTCGCGGCGCTCGAGGTCGAGTTCCCACAACGACGCTGATATACCGCCGCCGGGCTCAAATATTGCCGGGCGCACAGTTTAACTACTATTAGCCTGGATACGATCCATCCCACTCTCGAAATATACTGCCGCCAAAATCCCAATAGCGATTTTCCCACATACTTAACAATTAGGAGGTGTGAAATCTGTAAAATCGAAAATTTCATGGACGCGAAAAACTAATTCGGAATATCCAAGTGCCATGATCAAGATTATCATGCATCAAGTCGGCGATGAACCAAGGCGAAGCGATGTGGGATGCCCCGGCAGCAACCATGTGAGTTGACCTGCAAAGATTCATACATTAGCTTAGGCACACAGGCTGGATACTCCAACTACCATAAGAACGAACCAATATCAGTGGGATGGGGAATACACTTATGCATCGCTTGTATAGCAGTCCGTCGATTGTAATTTTCGCCTTGGTTTTTGCCATTTTGATTTTACCCCGGGAAGCCGCGGCGGTTCCCGCCTTCTCGCGCCAGACGGGTATGGCGTGCAACCTCTGTCATGCCCAGACATTTCCTTCCCTTAATGCGTTTGGCCGTGCATTCAAAGCGGATGGTTACACTATGGTGGGAGGGCAGAGTTTGATCGAGGGCGATCATCTATCCATTCCTATGGCGCTTAACATGTCGCTAATTGCGAAACTGCGCTACGACAAAACCAACGGCAACACAGACACAGGCTCCGACCAGGGACAAATCCAGTGGCCGGATGAGGCGGCGTTCTTGATCGGAGGCAAGCTGGCGGATAATGTAGGCTTCCTGGTAGAAGCCGGGCTCGCAAACATTGTAGTGCCAGTGGAAGTGGATACGACCACCGGTGAGGGAGAGGGCAGCGGCATCTCTCTGCTGGGATCCAAGATACATTTCAAGGCCGCGCAGGTCGGCAGCAATCAAATCAGTGTCATTCCATTTTCGACCGATGGTCTCGGTGTGGGCTACGGTTTCGAACTGCTCAATACCGGAGCTCTGCGTTCGCAGCGACCGATCGAGAACCGCACTGGATTCAGCGCCGCACAGGCTCTCGAGACGGGCAGCGGACCGGCGACTGGTATAGCGTTTGTCGCATCGAGCAATAATTACTTCGTCAACTACACCCCCTGGACGCCGGGTTTCGGTGGAGATAACTTCGATATCAGCCCAACTGGCTTCGCCCATTATCTGCGCGCCGCTTCCCTGAGGGACATTGGAAGCTGGGACACGGGTTTCGGAATCCAGTTGTGGAGTGGTGAAGCAAACCCGGCCGACGTAAATGGTGTCGAGCAAAAGCTGGTGACAGATGCGTGGGTTGTCGACGCCCAGGCACTAGGTGTTGCCGGCAGTATACCGGTCAGCCTTTATGCCAGCTATGGCTCGGCAAAGGGTGATACGGACAGCCTGTGGAACACCAGCCCGGATGACGCCAAAGCATTTGCATTGATGGGACAGGTGGGCGTAGCACCCGAACGTATAAATGTTTATCTCGCCTATCGTACATTGGACAATGGGGCTGTAGAAGACAACAAGTTCAATGCAACTACGTTCGGTGGACAGTACCTGATCGCGCAGAATATTCGTATGGAGCTATTCTACGTCAAGGAAAGCGGCTCCGGCGTGGATACCAGAACGAGTGATCGCAACGCGCGTACCATGTTTCAGCTGTTTGCCGGTTTCTAATGGTAGGATATTTAGGCTATTCTTAAAGGAAACAGCGATAATGGATGATTGTATCATCTGTATTTAACAGAGAGGTATGCGATGAAAACAGCGATTGGATTGATAGCGGCCATTGGTATGATGGGCATCGCCGTCGTGCAGGCCGCCGATGGCCAGAAGATTTACCAACAGGCTTGCGCCATGTGCCACAACGCAGGTACCGCCGGCGCGCCGAAAACAGGTGACAGGGACGCATGGAAGGATCGGATTGCACAAGGCGTTGAAATCCTGAACGAACATGCCATCAATGGCTTCAAGGGAAGCAAGGGACTGATGCCCGCTAAGGGTGGTCGCTCTAATCTCAGCGATGATGATGTAAAGGCAGCAGTCGCGTATATGGTTGAGCAATCTGGTTAACTGAGAATGATTGGTCTACTTAGTACGGGGTGCCGCCACTAAGCACCCGGGCTGCCATGGTTACTATGATCCCATCATTGTAACTATTCAATTGAATAGCGAGGTTTCTCTAAGCCTATCCTAAGATTCATCGTATAGCTTTTGGTACTGAAGACGACAGTTTGACAAGTGACGGCGACCAGTACAACAGGTCCCGACAATGACGACGGCAAGACCTCACGCGTGACCGACTATGGATGTAAATAAACTCGAAACATTCATTTAGTCCGATCAATTTGGATCCAAAAGTGCCGGGCAGATTAATATTTCGTCTACCGAATAGTTAGACCACCGCGGTCGCTTTGGGCAAAATTTTCTAGGATCCGAATATGCCGGCAGTCAAGCGCGTCATGGTTTGGGATGTTCCGACCCGGGTATTTCACTGGTCATTGCTTGCGAGCTTTGCCGCGGCGTGGCTGACATCCACTGACAACCGATTTCTTTACCACCATACCTTCGCCGGCTATACCTTTACAGGTCTGCTGATTTTCCGTCTGCTGTGGGGTATGGTGGGCAGCCGCTACGCACGTTTCCGCACCTTTGCCTATGACTGGCCCTCCGTGCGGTCCTATCTCAGCGGACTCCTTACGGGCAAGGCCGCGCGCTACCTGGGACATAATCCGGTCGGTGGCTGGGTCATACTGCTGATTATCGCTCTTGGCTTCTTGGTTTCGATCGCGGGTATCCTGGTGCTCGGAGGAGAGGAGGGACATGGACCGTTCGCGGGCTATATCCCTTATGACATCGGCGAATACGCCAAGGCGGTGCACGAGGCAAGCGCCTGGACCATGCTCGCCATCGTCGGCGTGCATATCACCGGGGTCGTGGCTGAGAGCTTCCTGCACAGGGAAAATCTGATCCTGGCAATGCTTACTGGCTACAAGGAAGGAGGCGGAGACAACAATCCGGAGGTATCCGGTGCCGGGATAATCGGTGTGGTGCTTTTTTCCGCCATGATTGCAGCGGGCCTGCTCTATTTCAGAGGCTACTTGGTCGATACCGCCGACCGGCCCTTTGTCCCCTTTGCCGGACCCAAACTTCCCGACAACGCGGTGTGGCGGCAAGAATGCGGCGAGTGCCATCTCGCCTTCCACCCCACGCTGTTGCCGGCTCGTTCCTGGCAGCGACTGATGGACACGCAGTCCGACCACTTTGGCGATGATCTGGCCCTGGATGCACAGACCGCGGCGGAGATCAGTTCGTTTCTGGTTTCCAATGCGGCGGAAAGCCGCTTGACCAAGCCGGCCCGCAAGATACTGGCTTCCACACCGGCGGATCAGACGCCGCTGCGCATCACCCAGACGACGTACTGGAAGCGCAAACACTCCGGGGTCAAACAGGAATACTGGACCCGCAAAAATGTCGGCAGCAAGGTCAATTGCAAGGCCTGTCATCTGGACGCGGAAGCCGGTACGTTTGAAGACTCCGGCATGAGGCTGCCGGGCAGCGATCAGCTTATGAACATCAACCTTGGGGAAAAATAGCGGGGCAAGTATGAGAAAACACAGCATTACTCTCCTTATATTCAGTGGAATATTGTTATCCGGTATCTCCCGTGCGGAAGTCATCGATGATGTGCTGCAAACCTACCGAGCGGCGGGCGCCGGGGAATTCAGCGTCGCGCGGGGCGAAGCCCTGTGGCAAAAAGACTATCCGGACCCTGAAACCGCGGGCAAGGTGCGCAACTGCTCCACATGCCACGGCAGCGATCTGGGCAAGGCGGGCCGGCACGCGACCACCGGCAAGGATATCGAGGCCATGGCGCCGTCGGTCAACAGCAAACGCTACACCGATCCAAAGACCATCGAGAAGTGGTTCACCCGCAACTGCAAGTGGGTATTGGGACGTGAATGCACCGCGCAGGAAAAGGGCGATGTTCTGAGTTTTCTGCGTACGAAATAATACAACGATTATACAGGAGTAATATTATGCACAAGCTGAAGGCCAGGATCATCCGGTTGGGCGGTGCGGCTGCAATATCAATGTTCGTTGCGGCATCAAACGCGCAGTCCGCGCCCGCGATAGACGCCACAAGCTATGTCAAGGAATGCGGCGCCTGTCACATCGCCTTTCCGGCCGAATTCCTGCCGGCCCGTTCGTGGGAGAAGCTGCTCACCACCCTCGATGATCATTTCGGGGAGAACGCGGAGCTCGCCGCCGAGGATACTCAGGCCATACGCGGCTATCTGAGCGCCAATGCCGCGGATCGTTCCGGCAGCCGGCGCGGGCAGCAGATGCTGCGGGGAGTGGGCCCGCAGGAGACGCCGCTGCGTATCACGGAACTAAGCTATTTCATCAGGGAGCATGACGAGATCCCGCGCCGAATGTCGCTCGACAATCCCGAGGTCAAAAGCATGAGCCGATGCAATGCCTGCCATACGCGTGCGGCGGAAGGTTCGTTCTCGGAGCACGAGGTCACAATCCCGGGATACAGAGACTGGGACGATTAGCATGAAATAAAGGTGGATCCGTGCATCTCACCGGATCCGCCGTCTCGTAATCGTCCTGCCCTTGGACTATCGGCTGGATCACGATCCATCATTCAACGATAATGGATCATGGACACCGACACCGCCACTCCCTACGCCGGACTCACGCCAGACACCATGCTCGACGCGCTGGAGAGCGCGGGGCTGCGCGGCGACGGGCGCCTGCTCGCGCTCAACAGCTACGAGAACCGCGTGTACCAGTTCGGCCTGGAGGACGGACCGCCGGTGGTGGTGAAATTCTACCGCCCCGGGCGCTGGTCCGACGCCGCCATCCTCGAGGAGCATGCCTTCGTGCAGGCCCTCGTCGAACGCGAGATCCCGGTCGTCGCCCCGCTCGCATTGAACGGCCGCACCCTGAACGACTTCGGCGGATTCCGCTTCGCGGTCTACCCGCGCCAGGGCGGACACGCGCCGGAATTCAATGATCGCGACACCTTGCAGTGGATGGGCCGCTTCATCGGGCGCATCCATGCGGTCGGTGCGCTGTCCCCGTACCGCGCGCGTCCAACGCTCGACATCGCAAACTTCGGCACCGGGCCGCGCGACTACCTGCTCGGCGCGGACCTGATCCCCGCGGACATCGCCGAGGCCTGGCGCAGCGTGACCGAGCATGCGCTGGCGGGCGTGCAGCGCTGCTATGAGCGCGCCGGGCGGGTGAACAGCCTGCGCCTGCACGGCGACTGCTATGCCGGCAACGTGCTGTGGACCGACGACGGGCCGCACTTTGTCGATTTCGACGACAGCCGGATGGGGCCCGCGGTGCAGGACCTGTGGATGCTGCTTTCAGGCGACCGCGCCGCGATGGAGCTCCAGCTCGGCGAGGTACTGGCGGGCTACGAGGATTTTTATGAATTCGATCCGCGCGAGCTGCACCTGGTCGAGGCGCTCCGCACGCTGCGCCTGATTCACTACTCCGCCTGGATCGCGCGCCGCTGGTCCGATCCGGCGTTTCCCGCGGCCTTCCCCTGGTTCAACACCCAGCGCTACTGGCAGGACCGCATCCTCGAGCTGCGCGAGCAGCTCGCGCTGATGGACGAACCGCCGCTCGCGCCCGCTTGAGCGTATCCCTGGATTCGCCGCGGGATGAACCGCCGGCAACGCCGCGACTCACTTCATCCGGCGTGCGCGCAGGGCGCGCCCGGTGATGATGATGAGGGTGAGCACCGTCAGCGGCAGCACGAAACCAAGCATCGCCGAGCTGAAGAGCGGCAGCAGGGCATGGCCGGTCGCGGCCAGAATCAGATAGGCGGTATAGGCCAGGTAATAGGCGAGGAACACACCTCCCTCCCAACGCGCGATCAGGTGGCGGTTGAAGAAGATCGGCAGGCACGCAATCGCCACCGCGACCATCACCGGAATATCGAAACGCAGCGCCGTCGCCGCCACCGAAACGCCGGCGGGCGACACCAGGCTGGCCAGGCCCAGCACCCCCAGCAGGTTGAAGAGGTTGCTGCCGACCACGTTGCCGACGGCGATGTCGCGCTCGCCGCGGATGCTGGCGATGACCGAGGTCGCCACCTCCGGCAGCGAGGTTCCGGCGGCGATGATGGTGAGACCGATGACGAGCTCGCTGACGCCGAGATGCTGCGCGATCGCCACCGCGCCGTCGACCAGCCAGCGCGAACCGAGCACCAGCAGGGCGAGCCCGGCGGCGATGAAGGCCAGATTGAACAACCACTGCGCGGGCAATCGCACAGGCTTGGCATTGTCTGCCGCCGCCGTCTCCGCAGCGGCCGCATTATTCTCCTTGCGGCTCTGGCGAATCAGGAAGCCGGTATAGATCAGCAGCGCGAGGAACAATGCCCCGCCCTCGACGCGGCCGATGCGGCCATCCAGTCCGAGGATCAGCACCACGACCGAGGCCGCGATCATCAGCGGCACGTCCAGCCGCACCAGCTGCCGCGCCCACCACCAGAGGCGCGATGAGCCCGGAGAGCCCGAGTATGAATAGGACATTGAAGATGTTGCTGCCGACCACGTTGCCGAGCGCAATGTCCGGCTGGCCGGCCAGGGCGGCGTTGATGCTCACCGCGAACTCCGGTGCGCTGGTGCCGAAGGCGACCACGGTCAGGCCGATGACGAGGGGCGAGATCCCGATGGCGGAGGCCAGGCGCGAGGCGCCGCGCACCAGCAGCTCGGCGCCGGCGACCAGCAGGACAAACCCGGCCATCAACAGCGCTACGGTCATGGCTGCACGATCTCGTCTGCTAAACCCAGACCGCCATGATACTTGAAAATCCCGCCGCCGCCCGGGGCGCCGTAACAGACACTCGCACGCGCGGACGAGAGGTTACAATTCAGGGGTGTCTCTGACCCGGGATCGCCATCGTCACATGCGCACAGACAGCCGCCTCTTTATCGCACTGCTCGCGCTCGGGCTGTCCGCCTGCGCCGGCAATCCCGTCCGCCTTGCGCACGACACCAAGGTCCTGGGCTCGGCGGAATTCCTGCAGGACCGCACCGACTGCAAGCTGTTCGCCAATGCCTCCGCGCCCGTGACGGGCGCGACGGAATTCGGCGCTGAGCGCGACCAGCAGGAATGGGTCCGCGCCTACTACCAGTGCATGGAGGAAATGGGCTGGTATCCCGTCGACCGGGACGGCAACCGCGTCGATTACACCTGCAATTATTTCGACTGCTTCTGACCGGGCCCGACCGCGGCCGGGCGGCGTTTCAAATCGGCTCGAAACGCCGCCCTGATTCCACATCCATAACTGCCACGGGCTTGCGCGGCGATCAGCCGAGGTCGAAGCGGTCCAGGTTCATCACCCTGGTCCACGCTGCCACGAAGTCCTGCACGAACTTTTCCTTCCGAATCGGCGCAGCCGTAGACTTCCGCGAGGGCGCGCAGCTGCGAGTTCGAGCCGAACACCAGGTCGACCCGCGAGCCGGTCCACCTGACCTTGCCCGTCCTGCGGTCGCGCCCCTCGAACACGTCCTGCGCGTCCGAGACCGGCTTCCATTCCGTCCCCATGTCGAGCAGGTTGATGAAGAAGTCGTTGGTCAGCGTGCCCGGCTTCTTGGTAAAGACCCCGTGTTTGGCTCCACCGGCGTTGGCACCCAGCACGCGCAGGCCGCCGACCAGCACCGTCATCTCGGGCGCCGTCAGCGTCAGCAACTGCGCCCTGTCGACCAGCAACTGCTCGGCGGCGACCGAGAACTTGCCTCTGAGGTAATTGCGGAAGCCGTCGGCGACCGGCTCGAGCACCGCGAAGGCCTCGACGTCCGTCTGCGCCTGCGAGGCATCCGTGCGTCCCGGCGTGAACGGCACCTTCACGGCGGCGCCGGCCTGCTCCGCGGCCTGCTCGACGCCCACACATCCTGCCAGTACGATCAGGTCGGCGAGCGACACCTTCCTGCCGCCCTTCGCCTTCTTGTTGAAGTCCACCTGGATGCCCGCGAGCGTCTTCAGCACCTTCGCGAGCTGCGCCGGCTGGTTGACTTCCCAGCCCTTCTGCGGGGCGAGGCGGATGCGCGCGCCGTTGGCACCGCCGCGCTTGTCCGAGCCGCGGAACGTGGACGCCGATGCCCAGGCGGTCGTGACCAGCTGCGCAATCGACAGCTTCGATGCCAGGATCTGCTTCTTGAGGTCGGCGATCTCCTTATCGCCGATCAGCTTGTGGTCAACTGCGGGGATCGGGTCCTGCCAGATCAGCTCTTCCTTCGGCACTTCCGGTCCCAGGTAGCGGGCACGCGGGCCCATGTCGCGGTGCGTCAGCTTGAACCAGGCGCGTGCGAAGGCATCGGCGAAGGCCTGCGGGTCCTCGTGGAACCGGCGCGAGATCTTGCCGAACTCCGGATCAAAGCGCAGCGTGCAGTCGGTGGTCAGCATGGTCGGCTTATGGAACTTGCCCGGGATGTGTGCGTCCGGGAATGATCGCCGGCGCGTTCTTCGCCACCCATTGCTTGGCGCCGGCCGGCGACCTGACCAGCTCCCATTCGAACTTGAACAGGTTCTCGAAGAAGTTGTTGCTCCACAGCGCCGGAGTCCTGGTCCAGGTCACTTCGAGGCCGCTGGAGATCGTGTCGGCGCCACACCCCGTGCCGTAGGCGCTCATCCAGCCCAGGCCCTGCGCCTCCATCGGCGCGCCTTCCGGATCCGGGCCCTTGTGCGATTCCGGGGCGGCGCCGTGGCACTTGCCGAAGGTGTGGCCGCCTGCGATCAGCGCGACGGTCTCCTCGTCATTCATCGCCATGCGGCTGAAGGTGGCGCGGATGTCCTTCGCGGCGGCCAGGTAGTCGCCGCTCGCGTTCGGGCCTTCGGGGTTCACATAGATCAGGCCCATGTGGGTGGCGCCGAACGGCCCCAGGTCGCGATCGCCGCTGAAGCGCTTGTCGGCGCCCAGCCACGCGATCTCCTCGCCCCAGTTCACGTCCTCGTCCGGCTCCCAGACGTCGGCGCGGCCGCCGCCGAAGCCGAAGGTCCGGAAGCCCATCGACTCCAGCGCGACGTTGCCGGCGAGGATGATCAGGTCGGCCCAGGAGATCTTCCTGCCGTACTTCTGCGATCGGCCACAGCAGGCGCCGCGCCTTGTCGAGGTTGACGTTGTCGGGCCAGCTGCCGAGGGGCGCGAAGCGCTGCTGGCCGCGGCCGCTGCCGCCGCGGCCGTCGGTGACGCGGTAGGTCCCGGCTGCGTGCCAGGACATGCGGATGAAGAACGGGCCGTAGTGGCCGAAGTCCGCCGGCCACCAGTCCTGCGAGTCGGTCATCAGGCTGACCAGATCCTTCTTCAGCGCCTTGTAGTCGAGACGCTTGAATTCCTTCGCGTAGCTGAAGCCCTTGCCCATCGGGTCGGATTTCGCGGAATGCTGGTGCAGCAGCTCCAGCCGCAGCTGGTTCGGCCACCAGTCGCGGTTTGTGCGGCCGACGCCGGCGACGTGTGTGAACGGGCACTTGCCCGCGCTCATGTCCTCAGTCTTTGCTTTCATGTTTCACCCCTGTCGCGTTTCACAACCATGTTCGAATTATTCCGTATAGGACGGCAATGCCTTCCAGAAGGTGTCGCCGACAATCTTACGGCTGGCTTCCCCGGCACAGCACGCGAAGGCGGGGCCGCGCCTGCCATATGCAGCCGGGCCGCCGGCTGCCGGTGGACAATAACTTTCTGTCACTCATGTCCTTCCGCCTTACGGTCGCGGACAGCCGCCCACAGCTTGCGCGTTTCCATTTATGAAAGCCATGCCTGTTTATACCGGGTGGGTCAAAGACGATCCCACCTTAAACGAACGCGATGAAGGATGAAAATCGATTATCCCGATTACCCTGATACGCGATGCATATCCTGAACTGACTGATCCAGCCGATGTACCGCGCTCAGGCCGGCATTAGCGCTTTTGTACTAGGACTGCCATGAACACGTCGAGTCGTCATTCCCGCCCTCGACCTGATCGGGGGCAGGCTCCAGCGGGTATCCGGAGATTTGGTGTGAATCTCGATCCCGGCCGGGCATCGTTTCCTTTCAACTGTCCCGGTCGGGACCCGCGTCCTCGAACCGCAGCAGACTGTCGTGCGTCTCGAACCAGGCGATGCGGCTCATGCGCCAGATGTGATACTCGGGGCGACCCGCGACGGGTCATCGAGGCTGGCGGTGGTGATATCCACACTGCGCGCATCCTGCTGGCGGCGGAACGCGAGCTGCGTGCCGCAGCGGTTGCAGAACTCGCGCTGGCTGTGCGCTGATGAACAATACACCGCCGGCTGGCCCGCGGTATATGAAAATGCCTCCACCGGCACCGTCAGCCACGCCAGCACCGGGGCGCCGGCGGAACGCTGGCAGAGGCGGCAGTGGCAATAGCCGGCGTCGATGTGCGGACACTCGACACGATAGCGGATCGCGCCGCACAGACAACCGCCGTCGAGCGCGTGCGTCATGCCTCGTCGTAGGCGTGCATCGCCGCGGGCAGCACGTGCGTCACGCCATTGCCCGCCGCCGGCAGGCCGACCAGGATCGCGCTGATGATCTCCGCGCGCGTGGCCCCGGCCTCTTTCGCGATCACTACATGGAACGGCACGCCGCTGTCGAGGCGCAGCGCCGCCAGCACCGCGAGGTAGGCCAGGCTTTCAGTCTTCTTGTCCAGCGCGCTGGCGCCGGCCAGCCCCTGCACCGCATCCATCCACGCCTGCGCGTGCTTGGGGGCTTCCTTCAGAAAAATCTGGAAGGCGTCGCTCATCAGATTGATTGTGTTGCTCACGTGTTATCCCTCAGCTATGCCAAGCATCAAATGTAGCCCGGATGCAGCGGGAGCGGAATCCAGGGACGGTTCAATCATCGTATACACCGGATTCCATTTAATTCTATCCGGGCTGTGCTTGCTTGATTAGACATTGTCGATGCCAACAAGCTGTGCAAACTTTGCCCTCAGTACTCTTTCAACAATTCTTCTGGCATCTGCACTGACTTCCCCCAATTCACGGGGTGAAAGATATCCCTCATGAACAAGAGTGCTTCTTTTGTCATATATTTCTAATGCTTGTCTTGACACTGCCAGGGCATCATTATCGCCATTTTTAGATATCGTATTGAAAACAAGTGAACGTATTTGTTTCCTTATAGAATCTTCTTTCCGATGCGTAAGTTCCCTCTTCAGGGAGTCTAGTGAAACTCTTTCATTAGTGTCATCTGAATAGTTCCTCTCAATTTCTTCTATTTGGCTTTTAAACTTCTTCAATAGATCTAGTACGGCCTTGGGCCTTTCTTCAGATTCTGCCAATGACTCTAGAACCATGACAAGTGTAAGAAACCTAGCATTTGGTGTTGCCTCTGAAAAGAACGCGCCATACAACTCTAAGGCTATCCCTAGTTTCTTGTGACTATATCCACTGTCAGGGTCGTTGCTTTCCATACCCTTAAAGAAGAAGTCAAAGAACCGTTTTGAGCTGGCGCCTGAAGTGAGACTCACATTGCCGCCGGTAATGCTTTTGAAGTGACTATCGCTCCTAAATATCGCTATGCGCGAACCATCAATTAGGCCATCTACTTCACCATCTATTTTGATATTCAAGCTTTTTGACAAATTCATAGCCGTTTGCACTGGATCCTCAGAGTAAGTTACATCTTGAGGTTCAGGATTCCACTTCGGGCTAATCCGCAGTTCAATAGCACCCACATTAGACCAGACCAGGAATTCTCACCAAACTTGTTCGCTTGTTCTTCGCTAGCAAATCCACTAACAATCAAAGCATATAGCCTCGTTTCCCTTTTCAATTTGAACTCTAAGCCGCCCAATTGAATTGGATCGCCAGCATCAGTAATTTGATATCCCTCTGGCAGTTCAAACGGAAGCCGAAGTGTATACATTTCAATGCGTCTAACGACTCGCATAAGGCGCGCGCGTCTGCGCGTCGTTCTTAATGCGATTGTTAGATTGCTGCTTGTTCAAATGTCCCTCTCACATATGGAGCAAGATGTAGACATTCTTGGAGAATTACTATCACCGCCCTGAGTAA
>JADJQS010000011.1 GCA_016712635.1 Gammaproteobacteria bacterium
GAGACCTTCAACGCCCGCATCGTGCCGGAGACGGTGGAGCCGCTCGACTGAGGCGGCGCGGCGGTGATCCGTTGATGTGCCAAGCGCCGTCCGCCTGTGCGCGGCGGCACCCGCCTTCGGGAGGACGTGACGCGAAAGGTGGTCTGAGGAAACCTGATGAAGCAGGCGCAGAAGATGCAGGAAGACCTGCAGAAGGCGCAGGAGGAAATCGCCGGCATGGAAGTCACCGGCCAGGCGGGCGGCGTGGTGAGCGTGGTGATGACCGGGCGCCACGACGTCAAGCGCGTCAGCATCGACGAGGCCTGCTGAAGGACGGGAAAGGAGATGCTGGAGGACCTGATCGCCGCCGCCGTGAACGACGCGGTGCGCAGGATCGAGAGCGAATCGAAGGAAAAGATGGCGAGCATGACGCGCGGCCTGCCGCTACCGCCCGGGATGAAGCTCCCGTTCTGACGAGGCGCCGGTGTCCGACAGCCCGCTCATCGACCGCCTGATTGAGGCGCTGCGCTGCCTGCCGGGCGTCGGCCCGAAGTCGTCGCAGCGCATCGCCTACCACCTGCTCGAACGCAACCGTGAAGGCGCGCGCCGGCTGTCCGCGGCGCTGCAGGAGGCCGCCGACAAGGTCGGCCGCTGCGGCGAGTGCCGCACCCTGAGCGAGACCGCGCTGTGCCGCCTGTGCGCGAGCGACAAGCGCGACGCGGCTCAATTGTGCGTGGTGGAGAATCCGGTCGATGTGCAGGCGATCGAGCAGACCACCTCGTTCAAGGGGCGCTATTTCGTGCTGATGGGGCACCTCTCGCCGCTCGACGGCATCGGCCCGGAGGACATCGGGCTCGACCAGCTGGAGCAGCGCCTGCGCCAGGGCGCCGTGCGGGAGGTGATCCTGGCCACCAATCCGACGGTGGAGGGCGAGGCCACCGCGCATTACATCGCCGACATGGCGCGCGAGTACGGCATCCGGGCCAGCCGCATCGCGTACGGCGTGCCGTTCGGCGGAGAGCTGGAATATGTCGATGCCGGTACGCTGTCGCACGCCATCGCCGGTCGGCGGGATATCTGAAGCCGTGAAGCGCCTGCGCGCCGCGGGCGCCGGCATCGTGATCGCCCTGTCGTGCGCCGCCGGCGCGGCGGCCGCCGCACCCCGCTGCGACGAACCGGCGGGCGCGGACATTCCCGCCATCGCCCTGCAGGAATGGCTCGGCGGATTCGAGCAGCCCGTACACCTCGCGCACGCAGGGGACGGCAGCGGCCGGCTCTACGTGGTGGAGCAGGCCGGGCGCATCCGCGTCATTGAGGACGGCAAGGTCCGGCCGGATCCGCTGCTCGACATCCGCAGGCAGGTGACGAGCGGCGGCGAGAAGGGCCTGTTGAGCGTCGCATTCCATCCGCGCCACGCCGACAATGGCTACTTCTACGTCGACTACACCGCGCGCGACGGCGGCCTGCACACCGTCGTCTCGCGCTTCACGCGCGGCGCGGATGGCCGCGCCGATCCCGCCAGCGAACGCGTGCTGCTCCGGATCGCGCAACCCTACGGCAACCACAACGGCGGCCAGCTCGCCTTCGGGCCCGATGGCCACTTATATATAGGCATGGGCGACGGCGGCAGCGCCAACGACCCGCACGGCCACGGCCAGAACCTCGCGACCCTGCTCGGCGCGCTCCTGCGCATCGACGTCGACCGCGCGGAGGGCGGCGCGCCCTACGGCATTCCCGCGGACAATCCCTTCCGCGACGTCCGGGGCGCGCGGCCGGAGATCTGGGCCTATGGCCTGCGCAATCCGTGGCGGTTCTCCTTCGACAGCGTCACCGGCATACTGTACCTCGGGGACGTGGGCCAGGACCGCGTCGAGGAGATCGATGCCGTCACCGCGGGGGCGAATCTCGGCTGGAGCATCATGGAGGGCGACAGGTGCAACGCGAAGTCCGCCGAATTGTGCAGGCGCGGGGACCTGGCCGCACCGATCGCGACCTACGGCCACGACGAGGGCATCGCGGTGACGGGTGGGCATGTCTACCGCGGCCGCGCCGTGCCCGGCCTGTGCGGCGTGTACCTCTATGCCGATTACGGCTCCGGCCGGGTGTGGGGTCTGCGTTACCGTGACGGGCGTGTACAGTCGGCAAGGCGCCTGCTCGACACCGACCTCAACGTCAGTTCGTTCGGGCAGGGTCCCGACGGCGAGGTTTATCTGCTCGATCTGGGCGGCAGGATCCTGCGCGTTGCGCGCGCCGAGTGAGCCGCGCGCGATGAGCGGCAACCAGGGGAGGGCGCGGCGATGATTCCGGGTACCGTACTGTTCGCCACGGCGACCTTCGCCATCATGCTGGCGGCATTCTTTCACTCCGGATGCGCCGCGTGCACATCCCGGTGATGATCTCCATCATGGTCGCCGACCTGGCGCTTCCCGGTCTATCTGTGACATGACGCGCGACTGGCACAAGAAACTGATCGAGCACGGGGAGATCTTCTCCTTCCTCATGTGGATGCACTTCATGCTGGTAATCACCCTGTACGTGCTCTACGTGGTGCAGATCCAGACCGCGCGCCGCCTGCTGGGCGGCGACGACACGGTGAGAAAGGACCACCGCACCCAGGGCATCGGCATCCTGATCACGCGCGGGCTGGTGATCTTCACCGGCGCGCTGCTGGCCGAACCGGTGGCCAATCCGATTTTTTGACCGCCGCATATCCCGTCGCCGCGCCCATTGCGGCGGGTGCGCCTTCGCGGTAGCTTGTAGGCATGCAGCTCACTCTCTATACCGATTACTCCCTGCGCGTCCTCATCTACCTGGGGCTGCGGCGCGACCGCCTGTCGACCGTCTCCGAGATCGCGCAGGGCTACGGCATCTCGCGCAACCACCTGGTCAAGGTGGTGCACAACCTGTCCACCCTCGATTTCATCCATTCGATCCGCGGCAAGGGCGGCGGCCTGAGCCTCGCGCGCGCGCCCGAGCTGATCAACATCGGCGACGTGGTGCGGCACACCGAGGCGAATTTCACTATCGTCGAATGCTTCGACGGCAGGCAGCAGAATTGTCCGATCACCCAGGTATGCCGCCTGAAGGGCGTGCTGGGCGATGCCTCCGACGCCTTCCTCGCTGTGCTCGACGGCTATACCCTGGCGGATGTACTGAAAAACGAGCACAAGCTCGTAGCCTCGCTGAAACTGGTCGGGCGCTGAGAACGCAGCTCGCTGAGGCCATAGAACCCTCCGGAACAGATGCGGGCAGCCCCGATGGGACAGGAGATCGACCGCGAACATTTCACCCGGCACGACTACGGCGTGTTCTCGGCGCGCCTGCGCGAGGAAACGGCGCTGCTCAAGGCGCTGTTCGAAACGCAGGGGCTGTCGCAGCGGCACCATGTCGCCGGTTTCGAGCTGGAGGCCTGGCTGGTGGACGGGCGGTTTCGCCCGGCGCCGCTCAATCTCGCCTTCATGGAGCGCTTCGCCGGCGAGCTGGTGGCGCCCGAACTGGCGAGCTTCAATATCGAATTCAACACCGCGCCGCGGTCTTTGACTGGCACGGCGCTGCGCGCCATGGAGCACGATCTCGCCGCCCTCTGGCAGCGTGCCAGCGGGGTCGCGCACGATCTCGATGCACGCCTGCTCATGATCGGCATCCTGCCGACCGTACGCCAGGAAGACCTGTCCATGGCCAACATGACGCCGCTCAAGCGTTACCGCGCGCTCAACGAGCAGGTGCTGCGCCTGCGCCGCGGGCGGCCGCTGCGGCTAGACATCCGGGGCGATGACCACCTCCGGCTCGAGCATCATGACGTGATGCTGGAAGCGGCCGCCACCTCGTTCCAGCTTCACCTGCAGGTGCATCCCCTGCAGGCGGCGCGCTATTACAATGCCGCGAAGATAATCTCCGGTCCGTTGACTGCCCTGTGCGCGAATGCACCGCTGCTGTTCGGCCGCCGGCTGTGGGCGGAGACGCGCATCCCGCTGTTCGAGCAGGCGGTGGCGGTGGGGTACGGCCAGGAGCATAACGCGCCGCACGACCGCGTGACCTTCGGCTACGGTTACGTGCAGCAATCGCTGCTCGAGTGCTTCCTCACCAATGCCAGCGAATACGAGATCCTGCTGCCGATCGGGCTCTCCGCCGCGCCGCGCGAACTCAGCCACCTGCGCCTGCACAACGGAACCATCTGGCGCTGGAACCGCCCGTTGATAGGCTTCGACGCCGACGGCACGCCCCACGTGCGCATCGAGCATCGCCCCTTGCCGGCCGGGCCGACCATCGTCGATACCATCGCCAATGCAGCGCTGTTCTACGGCCTGGTGGAGATGCTGGCGACGATGGAGGAGGCGCCGGAGCTGTCATTGCCGTTTGCCGCGGCAAAGGCCAACTTCTACACCTGTGCCCGCGACGGCCTGGCCGCTGAAGTGACCTGGCTGGACGGGCGGGTATATGACGTAGCCGACCTGCTGCAGGACGAGCTGCTGCCGCTGGCCCGGCGGGGATTGACGGCGCTGCGGCTGGCGCCGGAGGATATCGAACGCTACCTGGGAACGATGGTGGAGCGGCTCGCCGGCGGCCAGACCGGCAGCGACTGGCAGCGCCGTTTCCTCGATCTCCACGACAACGATCTGTTCGCCCTGACGGCCGCCTATCATGTTCACCAGCAGGGTGGTGCGCCGGTGCATCGCTGGCCGGCGTCCTGACAGGACAGACCCGGGACCTATGCTGACCATTCTCGACCACCTCCCGGACGGACTGTTGGCGGCGGAACCGGCCGATCTGGCGCGACTGCTGGGCGGCCCCACGCTGATCCACCTGCCGGGGCGGCGGGAGCGGCCCCTGTTCGTGAGCACGCTGCTGCACGGGAACGAAGACACCAGCTGGCGGGCGGTGCGTGAGCTGCTGCAGCGATACGAGAGACGGGAACTGCCGCGCGCCCTGAGCCTGTTCATCGGCAACGTCGCCGCGGCGGCAGCGGGCGTGCGCCGGCTCGAGGGACAGCTCGATTACAACCGCGCCTGGCCCGGCGGCGAGGCGACGGACGGGCCCGAGTGCGCCGTCATGCGCGCGGTGGTGGAGGAGATGCGCGCGCGCCATCCCTTTGCCAGCATCGATATCCACAACAATACAGGCCTCAATCCGCACTATGCCTGTGTGAACCGCCTCGACGCGCCGTTCCTCCGGCTGGCGACGCTGTTCAGCCGCACGGTGATCTACTTCCTGCGCCCGCGCGGCGTGCAGTCGCTGGCCTTCGCCGAACTGTGTCCGGCGGTCACGGTGGAATGCGGCAAGGCCGGCAATCCGCAGAATACGGAACACGCGCTGGAGTTCGTCGAGGCCTGCCTGCACCTGGCGGAATTTCCCCGGCATCCGGTCTCGCCGCATGACATCGATCTGTACCATACCGTAGCGACCGTCGGGATCCGGGACGGGATCGATTTCGGATTCGATGCGGAGGCGCGGGATCTCAGTCTGCCCGGCGACCTCGACCGCCATAACTTTCAGGATCTTGCCCCGGGCACGCTCTGGGGGCGGCAGGATCCGTCACGCCCGTTGACCCTGAAGGTTTCCGACGAGGCGGGCAACGACGTCACCGCCCGGTATTTCCATCTCGATACGGGTGGAACCATTAGCCTGCGGGTGCCGTCAACGCCGTCCATGCTGACGCTGGATCTCCGGGTGATCCGGCAGGATTGCCTGTGCTACCTGATGGAACGCCTGCCCTGCGCGCCATGAGCGAGTGCTTCGGCGGCATCCTATGCAGCGTCGCGGGAGCTGATCGGTCAGTCCGGTCGGAGGGGCTGTCACCTCGGCTATCCGAGCAGGATCGCCTCGGCACGCTGCAGATCTTCGGGAGAACCGAACAGCACGACGGCATCGCCCGCTTCCAGTACGGTTTCGCCCGCCGGTGACAGCCGCCGCTCACCCTGGCGCACCAGCGCGGTCACCACCGCCCGCGTTGAGTTGAGTTCGCGGAGAGGTGTGGCCGATCGCCGGACTGTCCGGCGGCAGCAGCACCGGCCGCAGCCGGTCGGCGTCCGCCTCCTGCGGGTCTTCTACGGGGGGCGCTGTCGCCGCGGTACACTTCCGCGCAGCAGGCGGTAGCGTGTCGTGCGCTGCTGCTGCATGCGGCGTACCACGCGCGCGAGTGGGACATTGAGCAGCAACAGGGCGTGCGAGGCGATCATCAGACCGGCCTCCAGCGTTTCGGGCACCACTTCCGAGGCGCCGGCCTGTTTCAGCTCCTCGACGTGGGCCTCATCGCGCGTGCGCACCATCACCGGCAGGTCCGGCCGCAGCGCGCGGACGTGGTGCAGCACCTTGTGCGCGGCCGCGGTGTCGGCGTGGCTGATGACCACCAGCCGCGCGCGGTCGACGCCGAGCGCCTCGAGGAGGTCGCGTTCGGCGGCGTCGCCGTAATAGACGCGTTCGCCGGCGAGGTGAGCCTCCTTCACCCGCGCGGGATCGAGGTCGAGCGCCACGCAGGGATATGCTCCTCTTCCAGGAAGTGGGCCACGCTCTGGCCGACGCGCCCGTAACCGCAGATGATCACATGGTCGCGCAGCTGCGCGATCGACCCGATGTCGATCCGCGCCGCCGCCTCGGCGTCCGGCCCGGCCGGTCGGCGCAGCAGACGGCCCGCCAGCGCGTGGTTGTAGCGGATGATGAACGGCGCCGCGATCATGGAGAGCAGCACGGAGGTCAGCACGATCTGTCCGGCGTCCTCCGCGATCACGCCGGCGTCGAGCGCGATGGCGAGCAGCGCGAAGCCGAACTCGCCGCCGACAGCCAGCAGCAGGCCGGTGCGCCAGGCGGTGAAGGCGTCGATTCCGGCCCGGCGCACGATCTGCGCCACCAGCAGGATCTTGACCAGCAGCAGGATCGCCGCGCCCGCCAGGGTCCAATGCCAGATGTGCAGGATCGCGAACGGATCGAACAGCATGCCGATGCCGACGAAGAACAGCCCCAGCAGCACATCGCGAAAGGGGCGGATGGTGGATTCCACCTGATGGCGGAACTCGGTCTCGCCGAGGATCATGCCGGCGAGAAAGGCTCCGAAGGCCATCGACAAGCCGAGGCTGTGAGTGGTCCAGGCCGCTGCGAGCGAGATGAACAGCACGGTGAGCGTGAACAGCTCGGCGGAGCGCCGCGCCGTGACGGCATGGAACAGCGGACGCAGGAAGCGGCGGCCGATCACGAACACCAGCGCAAAGGCCAGCACCGCCTTGGCGAGCGCCCAGCCGAGCGCGCCGGCCAGCGCCGCGGTGCCGGTCGCCAGGCCGAGCACGGGGATGACGACGACGAAGGGGACGGCGGTGACATCCTGGAACACCGACATGGCCGTGCCCAGCCGCCCGTGCCGGCTGTATTCCTCGCCCTGTTCGGCGAGCTGCTTGCTGATGATGGTGGTGGAGGACTGCGCGAAGACCGCGCCGACCACGAAGGCCGCCGCCGGCGGCAGGCCGGCCAGCCAGGCGGCGACGCCGACCACGAGCGTGGTCAACAGCACCTGGCCCGTACCCAGGCCGAGCACGAGATGCCGCAAGGCATGGATCTGCGGCAGCGAAAAGTTGAGACCGATGGTGAACAGCAGGAAGACGACGCCGAATTCTGCCAGCCCCTGTATCTGCCCGCTCTCGATGACCGGGCCGGCGGTGTGGGGGCCGAGCAGGACACCGACCAGCAGATAGCCCAGGCTGGCCGGAATGCGCAGGCGCTGGAACGCGATCACGATCACGACCGCGGTACCGAGCAGCAGGAGCACCTGGGTGAGAGGCAGGTCAATCATGCGCGGGATAACGTGCAGGTAATCCGCGTGATGTTGCCCGCGTGAGAATTCATCATGGAGGTCGAGTGTCTCGTCAATGCCATGGCGTCCGTGCCGGTTCGTGACAGCTGGAGGTGCTGTGGCCTGCATATCCCCGCGAGACGGGATCCCGCGTGCGCGGCAGCAGGGTGGTCCGCCGGGGCCGCTCTTCAGTCTTATCTTGCGGCGAAGATGAAAATGCTTAAGAATTCTATCGATTCCGCACCCCCGGCGTCCACCCGGTAAGGCGCCCGCGGTGAAACAGGCGGCCGGATCCACGGCAAAGGGGTTACATGATGGCACGCATCAAACGATTGCTGGCGGCCACCGACCTGTCGGCGCCCGCGCGCCATGCGGCGGAGCGGGCGGCGCTGCTCGCCACAGAGGCGGGGGGTACGCTCGATCTGCTGCACGTCATCGCCGCGGGTCCGCTGGGCAAGCTGCGTCAGCTTGTGCGCGAGGTTCCTGCGGACGCCGAGCAACGCCTGGTCGACGCTGTTCGGGAGGAAGTGCGCCAACTGGCCGGGAATCTGCTGAGCCAGCACGGCGTGACCGCCGGCGTGCATGTCGTGCTGGGCACGGTTATACATCGCCTGAACGAGGAAGCGGATGCCTTGGGGGCAGACCTGATCGTACTGGGCGCCCGCGGCACGAGCTTCGTGCAGCATCTGCTGCTTGGCTCGACTGCGGAAAAGATGGTGAGCCGGGCCGCGCGCCCGCTGCTGGTGGTCAAGCAGCCGCCACACGAGAGGTATCGCAGGCTGTTGGTACCGATCGATTTCTCGCCGGCCTCGCTGCCTGCGCTCAGGCTGGCGCGTGCGCTGGCGCCCGCGGCCGAACTCGTGCTGCTGCACGCCTTTGACGTGCCCTTCGAGGGCAAGTTGCGCCTCGCCGGGGTCTCGGAAGAAGCCGTGACATATTATCGCGCCGCGGCACGGGACGAGGCACTGCAGAGGATGCGCGAGCTGCTTGCCGGGGCCGGTATCGCACTGGAGGAGGCGCGCCTGCTTGTGCGGCACGGAGATCCTTGGCGGAATATCGTCGAGCAGGAACAGGAACAGGATTGCGATCTAATCGTGATGGGCCGGCACGGCGAAGGCATGCTTGAGGAGTTTTTCCTGGGCAGCGTTACGAAGCGCGTGCTGATGGACTGTCAGGCTGACGTACTGGTGTCGGTGTGAGCCCCGTCGTATCGCCACAGGCTGGTCGTATGACGGGATTATTCGGTTTGGCAACAAACATGAGCGGGATATGGGTGAGAAAGAGGAAAACTGGCGAAGATCGGCGGGCATTCCGGTCGACGGATCATTACCTCGCGCTGTTCGCCATCGGCGCCACCGTGGTATGGTCGGTCAGCACGAGTACATCGGCATCGTCGAAAAGCGGTTGGCGCTGACCTGAAGGACATCCTGCTGCTGTCCATCTACCTGGAATTCGGCGCGATGATCGACGGCTTCAAGAGCAACAAACTCCCCAGGCAGTTCCTGATCTTCACCGCCATCACCGCCCTGGCGCGGCACTCGGCAGGATCACGGACGTGCAGAAGGAACTCACGGAATTCTGGCTCTATCTCTACCTCGCAGACCGGCGATCCTGCTGCTGAGCGGGCATAAAACCACCATCGCGTACGCGGAAAAGCGATACGGCAGCCCGGAAGACGGCATCGAACGCAGGCCGAAGTTCCCGCGCAGTAATCGCCAGTGACTGAGTGAATGCGGAAAAGGGATGGATTTAACCATCTAAATCCGCCCCCTCCCTTTCGAATGGGGACAGATTTATAAATCTGTCCCCTAGTCGTACTCCACCGCCGGCAGCCTGTGCAGGATCTCGCGGTAACTGTCCAGGCGCAGCCGGCTGATCTTCCCCCGCTCCCGGGCGAGCGCGATCGCGCAACCGGGTTCGCCGTCGTGTATGCAGTCGCGGAATTTGCAGTCGCCCAGGAAGGGCCAAATTCAGGAAAGCCCCGCGCCAGCTCGGCGGGACTGATGTGCCACAGCCTGAATTCGCGCACGCCGGGCGAATCGATGATTTCCTTTGCCCGGCAGGTCAGCCAGGAGGGTGCTGGTGGTGGTGTGGCGATCCGCTGCCGGCCCCGGAGCCAGTTCGCCGGACGCGGATCTCCAGTTCGGGCAGCAGCGACTGCAGCAGCGTGGTGACCTTCCGATGCCGGACCCGCCGGACGAACACGCTGGTCCTGGGCCGTGCAGCCGCGCGCACAGTCCGGACAGGCCGAGCTGCGCCGTCCTGGCGCTGAGGAAAATGCGGTCGAATCCCACCGCGCGGTAGCCGCCCATCTCATCCCGCAGCTTCATCGCCAGGGTTTCATCGGATCAGGTCGAATTTGT
>JADJQS010000012.1 GCA_016712635.1 Gammaproteobacteria bacterium
TCTATGCTGTTTTACCTCTGAAATTACAAAGCTTTCGAGAGACTCATTTAGCATTATTATTTCTCTTGCCCGAATGATGAAATCATATGCACCAATGATAGGTTTAAAACCGTAAATTATCGCTTCTGATGCCGATAAGGCGCCACCAACCGACAAGACAGCTGTGCTTCTGGATGTTCCGCCGAGAGCGACGATGCGATTATTCCAAATTCGTGGATCAGGATAACTTGTACTTAATACCCAGATACCCTCAAATAGACGCATTTGTTTATCGCTAAATGTGCGTCCAGTTATACCGAAAAGCAGCAATTCCATCCATCTCATATCTTTGGGGTCGCGAAACAGATCCTTGCCGCGGAAGACGACACGCTCACCGGGAAACACCAGGCCCATGCGGGTATGCCAGTTGTCCTCGTTTGCGAGTAGATCCTTCGGACCTTTCATGGCGAGGAAGTTTCTTCGTGGGCCTGATGGCGGGGACCTGGATCGTCATCCAGGTGGATGGCATGACGGTAAAACGGAAAATGACGAAAACCGAATCCCTTCTGCTCGAGGGCGTGGGCTGCGGCGCCGGGCAGGCGTAACAGCAGGAAGATCATCTCACCTTGAGACGGTGTGAGACCGAGGTCGTGAAACGCGGCGGCGGCGACGCCGGTGATGGCAATGGGCAGTCGGCCACCGTTTCCAGGGCGCTTCGCTGGGCATCCAGCCAGCGTAATGATCTTGCCGGCGGCTGTTGCGACAAATGCCGCAGCAACTGACGGATCGGAGTCGGGCAGCTCGCGCCGTGCGGGTCAAAGCCGGGGGGGTGTTCCATCGTAGGCCACACGTCTGCGCGTTCTTCCCTGGACGGATTATTGAGACGGGATGTCCAAGCATCGAGATCAGTGCGGCAATCCGTCCAAATCTCCATGGTGAGCGCAACCTCGCGGGCGCCGCCGAGCTGGCCGGCTCCGACGGCGAGCGCCGCCATCAGGCAGGCGGCATTGTGTGAGCCACCGACCCCGCCGTTCATGGCGGCCTGGACACTGTTATCGCGCGGGCCGGGATTGGCGAGTGCTATCGCCAGGTCTTCGAGTAATTTTACCTGTTCCAGTGTCGGGCGTTCGCCCATGAACAGTAGAAATAGGTATTCTATCCAGCCCGACTTTCCAAGTACGTCGCCATAAACGTCGTATCCATGACAATAGCATGCAGACGCGGCGAACGGGTTGTCCGCTTCGGGTTCCTCGCGCCAGATGCGACTTCGGATAGACTCTTTAGGAGAGTCGGTCATCAGGGTTTCCGTCCGCTGATAAGCGAATAATAGGCATGGGAGGGGCAGCTGATGATGTCGGTGAATCCCGATTCGGCGAGCATCACCTCTAGCTCCCTCGCACTGAATTGCTGGCCCTTGGTGACCAGCAGCATGGCCAGTGAGTAGGCGTTCGCCGTTGGCGGGCCAATCTTGTCGTCTTCCAGCAATACCTCGTGCAGGAAGATCCGCCCACCACGTGGCAGATTCTCGTAACTGGTTTTGATCAGCCAGAGACAGCGCGAACGTTCCCAGTCGTGCAGGATGTCGCTGAACAGGATAGCGTCCTGTCCGCGCGGCCAAGGATCATTGAACATGTCCAGTGCCAGAGTCCGGACACGGTCGGTCAGTCCAAAGGAGTCAATGTACTGCTGCGTTACCGGGCATACGGCGGGCAGATCGGCGACTGTGCATTGTACTACTGGATCCGCCGCAGCGAGCGCGATCGAATAACATCCCGATCCGCCACCTATATCGAGCAACTGGCGGGTGCCGCTCAGTCGTCCGCTACGGGCAAGCGCCACGGCTGCCGGGAAGCCATGGCTGTGCATCTTGGCCGTAAAGCTCCTGGCTTGTTCCTGTGCCAGCGTATTGTTTTCCCAGTCCTCAGTGAAGGGTTTGGCCAGTCGGGCATCGCCGCCAGTGTCGCGCCGGATAGCTTCCAGGATCATGTCGTGACTCACCGGCATGTGTTTTACCGTGTGCAGCACACCGCCCCAATAATAGGGACTGTCTGGCAAAAGATAGTTGCGCGCGAGTTCTGAGATATGAAACAGCCCATTACGCTTGGCGAGGAACCCGAGGGCGCAGAGCAGATTGATCAAGGCCTCGCACGCCCGCTCGCTCAACTCGAATCGCTCTGCGATGGTTGGGGTAGCGGATGGATTTGCGTCAAGAAAGGCGAACAGGCCCAGTTCATCCGCCACCGTCAGCGCAGGCAGGCGAAATCCGGAGAGCCAGATGTCCCATAACGGTCGGTTGTCGCAGCTCGGAGTTCGAGGAAAGGATGCCGGAGGCTCATGCGTGGTATTCGCCATTTATCTCACCGGGCAGCCATGGCGGGTGGTAGACGGTGTGTTACCACTGTGGGGCGAGCATTTCCATGCGTTCCGAGAGCGGAGGGGTCTCCTCGCCGTCGATGTAGACATCGATCAGTGCGGGAGCCCGCCGCCGGCACAGGCGGCCGATATCGATGGACTGCAGGTCTTCCGGGGTTCGCACACGGTAGGCGTCGACGCCGAGGGCGTTCGCGAGAGCGGCGTAATCCACCGGCGGCAGCTCGTAGCCGATGCGTTCGGCGCGGGCGAGGCGCTGCCCGTGTTTCACCGTGCCCAGTGCGCCGTCGTTCAGGATCACGAAAATGACGCAGAGATCGTGCTGAATCGCGGTAGTGATCTCCTGTCCACTCATCAGGTAGCTGCCGTCGCCGACCAGGCACACCACCGGCCGCGCGGGATTGCCCATCGCGGTGCCCACCGCCGCGCCGATGGCCCAACCCATGGAGGCGAAGCCCATGCTGGTGCGGAAATAGTTGTCGGTGCGACCGCCGACGGCCGGTTGGGGCAGATGCGGATGCAGGTAATGGATGCCCCACAGGAAGCTGTTGCCGATGTCGGCCAGGTAGCAGGTGTTCTCAGGCAGCAGGCGCGCGAGCTCGAACATCAGGCGCTGCGGCTTGATCGGCGTCGTGTTGCCGAGGTATTTCGCCTCGTCGCCTAGGGTGAAACGGCGCCTGGGCGCTGATGCGCCGGTTTGAATGCGGCGGTCCGTCGCACGGCGCTCGACCGCTTGGATGCCGTTTCCGCTCATGCCCTGCCGGCGCCGGTCGACCATCCGGCGCTCGAAGTCGATGATGTTCGGGTAGTGCGATGCGGCGCGATCCCTGGTGTCCCACGCCGGCTGCGGTCCGGCGCCGCCGAGCTGGGCCATGATGCCGATGAACACCGCATCGAGGTTGCCCAGCAAATGCTGGTCAGCGTTCTGTGAGCGGGTGAAGTGGCGCGACAATTCGTCGACATGGACGAGCTTGCCCTTGAGTCCTTCGTTCTCGAGCCAGCCTTGCGCCGCCTGTTCGTCAAGCGCTGTCCCGGCGACGAGGACGAGGTCGACCGACGGATTCCTGAGCAGCTTCTGAACACTGGCATGGCCGGCCAGGCCGCATACACCGCGATAGTTCGGATGGTAGGGGTCGATCAGTCCCTTGCCCTGCGGCGTGGTGATCAGGAGGGCGCCGATGCGCTCCGCCAGCTCGCGGATCGGACCCATGGCGGCGACGCACCCCTCGCCGATGATCACGACGGGATGGCGCGCCTTGCCGATACGGCGTGCCAGGGCGGAGACCGCCTCGGGATCCGTCAATCTCTGGCTCTGCGTCGCCTCGACCAGGCGGAGGGGCAGGCCGGTGAACGGCACCGGTGTCCGCAGGATGTCGAGCGGGATACTCAGGTGGGCCGGGCCGCGCTCCTGGAAGGCGGTGCAGATGGCGCTGACCAGCTTGCGTTCGAGCTGTTTTACATGGGAAACCAGCGAATTGTAATGCGTGCAGAAGCCCATCATCGCCACGGTGTCGATGCCGGTGCAGCTCGATTCCTGCACCGCGCCGCGGCCGAAGGTCTCGAGCGGCGTCTGCGCGGTGATCACCAGCAGCGGGATGTCGTCCTGATAGGCGCTCGCGACGCCGGTGATGACATTGGTTGCGCCGGGACCGGTGGTGGTGACGCACACGCCGAGCCGGCCCGTTTCGCGGGCGTAACCGTCGGCCATGAAGGCGGCGCCCGATTCATGCCGCGCCACCACCGCCGCGATGCCACCGCGGCGCTCGCTGCGCGCGAGGGCGTTGTACATCGGCTCGATGGCGCCGCCGGGGACGCCGAAGATATAACGGGTACCGATCTGCTCCAGGCAGTAGACGATGAGGTCGGCGGCTTCTGGGAAGGTGCTCGGTGCTGCGTCGGGATAACTCTTTTGTATATCGAAGAACTTCGTCATGAAAGTTCATCCATATTGTTATCAGGCGGATAGCCTGCTTCCCAAAGAATGTGGATCAGACATTAATTGTTCAGTTCTGAAATTGCAAGAAAATTACAGGGAATCAATCTAATTGCGAGCGCGTTCGCGCCAATATTTTGTCTTTTAGGGGGGCGATGGATAACCGTACAGGTCATGCTGGTCGGAGTCCGTGATCGCGACGCGGATCATTTCACCCGGCTGGATGGCTGCGGCCCGCTCGATGTGCACGACGCCATCGATCTCGGGCGCGTCGGCGTAGCTGCGCGCCCGCGCGCCATCCGGTCCGGCCTCATCGATCAGCACTGACATATGTTGTCCGATACGGCGCCGGAGTTTCTCCGCGCTGATGCTCGCCTGGGTCTCCATGAAACGTTCCATGCGATCCTGCTTGATTTTCTCGGGCACGGGTTTGGAGAGCGCGTTGGCGACGGCGCCTTCCACCGGGGAGTAGGTGAAACAGCCTACGCGATCGAGCTGGGCCTCGCGCAGGAAGTCGAGCAGCATTTCGAAATCCTGTTCGGTCTCGCCAGGAAAACCGACGATGAAGGTGCTCCGGATGGCGATGTCGGGGCAGATTGAGCGCCAGTGGCGCAGGCGCAGCAGCACGTCTTCGCCACCGGCGGGACGCTTCATCGCCTTCAGTATGCGCGGGCTCGCGTGCTGGAACGGTATGTCGAGATAGGGCAGCAGCTTGCCGTCCGCCATCAGCGGGATCACTTCGTCGACGTGGGGATACGGATACACGTAATGCAGCCGCACCCACACGCCGAGCTCGCCCAGGCTGCGTGCCAGCTCGGCGAAGCGGGTCCTGAGCGGCCGTCCGCCCCAGAATCCGGTCCGATAGCGGAGATCCACCCCGTAGGCGCTGGTATCCTGCGCGATCACCAGCAGCTCCTTGACGCCTGCCTTGACCAGATTTTCCGCCTCCTGCATCACCTCGCCGATCGGCCGGCTGACGAGGTCGCCGCGCATGGACGGGATGATGCAGAAGGTGCAGCGGTGGTTGCAGCCTTCGGAGATTTTCAGATAGGCGTAGTGGCGCGGCGTCAGCCGGAGCCCCTGCGGCGGGACCAGGTCGGTGCGCGGATCGTGCCGCGGCGGCAGATGCTCGTGAACCGCCTGCATCACCTCGTCGAGCGCATGCGGCCCGGTGACCGCGAGCACCTGCGGATGCACGTTACGGATGGTGTCCTCGCGCGCGCCGAGGCAGCCGGTGACGATGACCTTGCCATTTTCGGCCAGCGCCTCGCCGATGGCGTCGAGCGATTCCTCGACGGCGCTGTCGATGAACCCGCAGGTATTGACCACGACGAGGTCGGCTGCCGCATAGCTGGGGGCAACGACGTAGCCTTCGGCGCGGAGCTGGGTCAGGATGCGCTCGGAGTCGACCGTGGCCTTGGGACAACCGAGGCTGACGAAGCCTACGCGGGGGATCTTTCGTGTCATGGCGGCTGTGCGGGGAAGGAATCCTGTTGCGCGCCGGCCGGACATGGCCGCGGCGGCGTGCAGTATAGCACGTGCGGTCGGTTCAGCGCGGGCGGGGCCGGGTTCTGTCCGCGCCCGGCCGCCTGCTATGATACCGCAGCCACAGCCCGGAATGACGAGCCGGCCGGTCCACCATGATCCCATTGCGAGACGATAATCCGACCACCATCCGGCCCATCGTGACCGTCGGCCTGATCGCCGCCTGCGGCATGGTGTTCCTGTGGCAGTTCTCCCTCGGGCCGGCCGGGTTTGAGCGCACTGTATTCGGCCTGGGCCTGATCCCCGCCGTGTTCTACGGCAACGCGAGCCTGCCGTCCGGGCTCGAGCTGGTCCCGCCCGGCCTGACGCTGTTCACTTCCATGTTCCTGCACGGCGGCTGGATGCACCTCATCGGCAACATGCTGTACCTGTGGATCTTCGGCAACAACATCGAGGACGCCATGGGTCACACGCGCTTCATCGTGTTCTATCTGGCATGCGGCGTCGCAGCCGCGCTTGCCCAGGCAACTTTCGAATCGACCGCACAGATCCCGATGGTGGGTGCGAGCGGGGCGATCTCCGGCGTGCTCGGCGCCTATCTGCTGCTGTATCCGCGCGCACGCGTACAGGTGCTGGTCCCGTTCGGCATTATCATGCACATGATGTCGCTGCCGGCGCTGCTGGTGCTGGGTTTCTGGTTCGTGCTGCAGCTGATCAATTCCGCGGCGGCGACGGCCGGGGAGGGCGGGACGGCATGGTTCGCCCACCTCGGCGGATTCGTCGCCGGAATGGTGCTGATCCCATTTTTCAAGCACCGGCGCGTGCGCTTCTTCAATCCCGCGCGCCACTGACCGGGATCAGACGGGGACAGACTTGAGTCTGTCCCCGTTCACGCCTGATCCGGCCTAGTCGCGTTCAATCTTGACGATCACCTGGGATGGATCTTCATCGCGTCGGTAATAGGGCGGACGCTCGAGCATCTGCGTGTAGGCGCGGTCGCGGTCAGCCTCGCTGTCGAACCAGCGGAAGGACTCCCAGTTGCTGCCGAGCAGATGGGCGGCGGACAGGGTGTCGCCCGGGGGGAGCGTGATCTTGATGCCGTATTGTTTCATGATCCTCAATCCGTGTTTACGCAGCGTAATAATCCGACGATTCTGTCAGCGCGGTCCGCAATTGTAAATCGGTGACCGCACCTTCAGGTGCGTCGTCCGATCAAAGCTCCGTGCCCGCGTCATCGCCGCCGCGCGGCGGGTGCAGATGCAGCGCCGCTTTGGCAAGCAGGTGGGCGCTGACCGGCGCGGTGATGAACAGGAAAAACATGATCAGCAGTTCGTGCAGGCTCAGGCCGTCGCCGCGCAGGCTGAAATAGACCGACGAGGCGACCAGCGTTGCGCCCACCCCGAGGGTGGTGGCCTTGGTCGGCCCGTGCAGGCGGCTGAAAAAGTCGGGCAACCGCGCAAGCCCGATCGATCCGATGAGGGCGAAACTCGCCCCTACGACGATAAAGAAACCGATCAATGCTTCGCTCCACATGGTCGTGTCTCCCCTATTCGATGATGTCGCCGCGCAGCAGGTATTTGCAGATGGCCGCGGTACCGACGAAACCCATCATGGCGATGAGCAGGGCGGCCTCAAAATACAGGTTGTCGTCCAGATGGATGCCGAGGACCATGAGCAGGGCAATGGTGTTGATGTACATGGTGTCGAGGGCTAGCGCTCGATCCGGCAGCGTGGGCCCGCGCACGGCACGCCACAGGTTGAGCAGCAAGGCCAACCCCAGCATACTGTAGGCGAGATAGATGGCAGCCGTCAGCACGGGAAGATCTCCTGCAGGGGCCGTTCGTAGCGCTGCTTGATCTCGGTAATCAGTGCCTCCCGGTCCGTCACGTTGAGGGCGTGGATCAGCAGCATGCGGCGGTCCGCGCTCACGTCGGCGGAGACCGTACCCGGTGTCAGCGAAATCAGGCTGGCAAACACCGTAATCGCGAATTCGTTACGCAGTTCGAGCGGGTAGTGCACGAAGCCTGGTGCAAGGTCCCGTGGGGGACGGAGGATGGTCCCGGCGACGATGAAGTTGGCGACGACGATGTCGCGCAGCAGGCGCGCGCCAAGCAACAGGATCCTGTCCGGCCGTGCGAGACGCGGCCGCTCGGGCCAGAAACGGTTGCTGAACAGCGGGATGAGTACACCGAGGATGCCGCCCAGCAGCAGGTTGCCGATACCGGCGTCATTGGCGAGAAGCAGCCAGATTACCAGCAGCGTCGCACTCAACAACGGATGGGGCAGCAGGCGGCGCATCATGGCACTACCTCGAGCGATTCATGTTCCATGAGCGGCGGGGCTGGATTGCCCAGTACGGCGTCGATGTATCCCTGCGGCAGCAGCATCTGGTCGGCAGTCGCCGTTGCATACTCCTGCACCGGGTGGGCGAACAGCATCAGCAGGGGGCTGGCCGCCAGCGGCAGCATGGCCATGGCGAGCGGAAGCACCGGCAGCGTCAGCGCCGGACGTCCGGCGCTCTTCCAGAACAGCACGCTTCCGGCGCGGCCGAGCGCGACGATGCCGAGCAGACTACCGCCGAGCAGGGTGCCCCACAGCCAGGGCATGCTGCGGTGCTCCAGGGCCGCCTCCAGTATCAGCAGCTTGCCAAGGAAACCGCTCAGCGGGGGCATGCCCGCCACGGCGATGGCGGCGAGGAAAAACACCGCGCCCGTCAGCGCCGGTCGGCCGACGGCGGTACCGGGCACCAATGCATCCGCGCCCATGCCTCGCTGGCGCGCGATTACATCGGCGAGGAGGTACAGGCACACCGTAATCATGGTGGTGTGCAGCAGATAATACAGCGCCGCGCTGATGCCGGCTGCGCTGAACAGTCCGACCCCGGCCAGAAGCGTGCCCACCGAGACTATGATCAGATAGGATACGAGCAGGCGCAGGCGGTTGGCGGCGAGCACGCCGATCGCCCCCATCGCAACGGTAAGCACCGCCAGCGGCAGCAGCCAGGGCTCGGCAACGCCTGCGGCCGCTCCGGCCCCGGCGCCAAAGATCAGGGTGAAGATGCGCAGTATGGCGTAGACGCCGACCTTGGTCATTATGGCGAACAGCGCCGCCACCGGCGCCGCCGCGGCGCTGTAGGCAGCGGGTAGCCAGAAATAGAGCGGCAGCAGCGCGGCCTTGAGCATGAACACCACCAGCAACAACAGGGCGCCGCCCCGCAGCAGGCTTGCGTTGGCCGGGTCTGGCTGCGCCGCCTGGCGCGCAAGATCCGCCATGTTCAGCGTGCCGGTGACTCCGTAGATTATCCCCACGGCAATGAGAAACAGGGCTGAACCTGCCAGATTCAGCACGACATAGTGCAAGGTCGCGCGGGTGCGCGCCGCTCCGGCGCCTTCGCCCTGCAGCAGCAGGCCGTACGACGCGATGAGCAGGATCTCGAAGAATACGAAGAGGTTGAACAGGTCGCCGGTCAGGAAGGCGCCATTGAGCCCGAGGATCTGAAACTGGAACAGAATATGGAAATAAGGATTGGCGCGCAGCTCGCCGCTCAGGGCATACAACAGGCTGCACAGCCCCACCACCGACGTCAGGACCAGCATGAGCGCGCTGAGCCGGTCCGCCACCAGTACGATACCGAACGGCGCCGGCCAGCCGCCCAGTGCGTAGACGCGGTAGTGGTCCGCTCCGGCGTCCAGCAGCATCCACAGCGTGACCGGGAGCAGCAGCAAGCAGCCGGTCAGGTTCATGATGCGGGCCAGCGCCTCGCGGCGGCGCACGAAGAGCAGCGACAGCGCGCCGCACAGCAGCGGCAGCACGATCGGGGCGATGACAAGATGATTCACCGGTCAGACTCTCCGCCGTCCACGTGATCCGAACCCAGTTCTACCCGCGCGCGCAGTGCCAGGATGACCAGAAAGGCCGTCATGCCGAAACCGATCACGATTGCGGTCAATACCAGCGCCTGGGGCAGCGGATCGGTATAGCCGGCGGCGTCTGCCGAGATCACCGGCGGTTGCCCTGTGACCAGACCGCCGGAGGCGAACAGAAAGAGATTGACCGCATAGGAGAGCAGGGTCAGTCCCAGCACGACCGGATAGGTGCGCGCGCGCAGCAGCAGATACACCCCGCAAGCAGTGAGGACGCCGACCGCGGTGGCGAACAGGGCCTCCATCACTCGCGCGCCTCGCTGCCAGGTGATTCCGCCGTGCCTCGGGGCGCGGTGATCTCGCCCAGTCGTGCAAGGATGAGCATCACCGTGCCGACGACCGCGAGGTACACCCCGATATCGAACGACAGGGCGGATGCGAGCGCCACCTCGCCGATCAGCGGCAGGTGCAGGTGCGCGAAGGCAGAGGTCAGGAATGGCCGGTCGAACATCCAGCTGGCCAGTCCGGTGCCCGTGCTGATGAGGATGCCGGTGGCGATCAGCGGGTAATAATCCAGCAGAAGGCGTTCGCGCGTCCAGGCAATGCCGTTGGCGAGATACTGCAGGATCAGCGCTACCCCGGTGACGAGGCCGGCGATGAAGCCGCCGCCCGGCAGGTTGTGGCCGCGCAGGAACAGATACAGCGAGACGAGCAGTGCGAGCGGCAGCAGCGGGCGCGACAGCGTCGCCATGATGAGCGGATAGCGGTCAGGCGACCAGGCGCGGCCGTCCGGGTCGCGCGCGGGCAGGTGTGGCCGCAGTCCGTGCAGCAGGGTGAAGATACCGACAGCCGCAATCGCCAGTACGGTGATTTCACCTAGGGTGTCGAAGCCGCGGAAATCGACCAGGATCACGTTCACCACGTTGCTGCCGCCGCCGCCCGGCACGGACTGTTGCAGGTAATAGGTCGAGATGCTGTCGTGTTCGCGGGTCAGGAGCTGCCAGCAGGCAAAGCCGACGCCGCCGCCGGCGAGAGTCGCCAGCGCGAGGTCGCGCAGCCGGTGCGCTGCGCCGGTGCCGGTAGGAGCGTGGCGCGGTATGAAGAATAGCGCCAGCAGAAGCAGGATGATGCTGACCACCTCCACTGACAGTTGGGTCAGCGCGAGGTCCGGGGCGGAGAAGCGGGCAAAGGTGAGCGCGACGATCAGGCCCGCCACGCTGAGCAGGATCAGCGCCAGCAGCCGCTGGCGATGCCACGCCGCCGTGCCGATCGCGGCCGCGGCGAGGATCAGGCCGGCGACGAGGCTGATGCCGTCGATGGGTGTGGCGGCGGACGCGCCAAACGCTGGGGCGCCGTCGGCAAGATACGGCGCGACACCGAGTATGACGGCGGAGGCGATGAACAAGGTCAGATAGCGCTGCAAGGAACCGTTCTCCAATGCTCGCGTACTGCGCGTCGCACCGCCCATGACGGCGGCCAGCAGCAACTCGTAGTTGCGTTTTGCGCTCACCGCCGGCAGCCGGTCGTGCAGCGCGTAGATGCGCCGGCGCAGCGCATAGATCAAACCGCCACCCGCGAGAGCTGCCAGGCTCATGAGGAACGGGCCGGTGAAGCCGTGCCAGATGGCGAGGTCGTAATCCGGCACTTCCCGCTGCAGTACGCTGGCGGTGGCGAGGTCCAGCAGCGGCACTACCGTGATGACTGGCAGGATGCCCACCAGCAGGCACAGCGCCACCAGCACCTCGACCGGGATTTTCATGTACCGCGGCGGCTCGTGCGGTGTGCGCGGAAGATCCACCGGCTCGCCGTTGAAAAATACATCGTGGATGAAACGGATCGAGTACGCGACGGCGAAGATTCCCGCCAGTACCGCGCCCGCGGGCAGGATCCAGTACAGGGAACCGAGTAATTCCTGGTTCAGCGTCTCGGCAAAGAACATCTCCTTGCTCAGGAACCCGTTGAAAAGCGGCACGCCTGCCATGGAGGCGGCTGCCACCATGGCGAGCGTGGCGGTGTGCGGCATGTAGTTCCACAGGCCGTTGATGCGCCTCATGTCGCGCGTGCCGCATTCATGGTCAATGATGCCGGCGGCCATGAACAGCGAGGCCTTGAAGGTGGCATGGTTGATGATGTGGAAAACGCCGGCCACCGCGCCGAGGTCGGTGCCCAGTCCGAACAGCAGCGTGATCAGGCCCAGATGGCTGATGGTGGAGTAGGCGAGCAGACCCTTGAGATCATGCTGGAACAGCGCGGTGTAAGCGCCGAAGAGCAGTGTCAGCAACCCCGCGCCGCCGACCAGGTAAAACCAGAGATCGGTGCCGGACAGGGCCGGATACAGGCGCGCGATCAGATAGATGCCGGCCTTGACCATGGTGGCCGAATGCAGGTACGCGCTCACCGGGGTGGGCGCGGCCATGGCATGGGGCAGCCAGAAGTGCAGCGGAAACTGCGCGGATTTGGTGAATGCGCCGAGGAGGATGAGCGCGAGCGCGGGTGCGTACAACGGATGCGCGCGGATCATCTCGCCGGAGGCGATGACGACGGACAGCTCATAGCTGCCTGTCATGTGACCCAGCAGCAGGATGCCCGCGAGCAGGGCCAGTCCGCCGCCGCCGGTGACGGCGAGGGACATGCGGGCGCCCTCCCGTGCTGCGGCCTGGTGGCGCCAGTAACCGATCAGCAGGAAGGAACTCAGGCTGGTCAATTCCCAGAAGATCAGCAGCAGGATCAGGTTGTCTGACAGCACGACGCCCAGCATGCTGCCCATGAACAGCAGCATATAGCCGTAGAAGCGCCCCATGGGGTCGCGCGACGAGAGATAATAGCGCGCATACATGATGACCAGCAGGCCGATGCCCAGTATCAGCAGCACGAACAGCAGGCTGAGCCCGTCAAGGCGCAACGACAGGTTGAGGCCGAGCGCCGGCAGCCAGGGCAGGGTGACGGTGCTCGTCTGCCCGGCGAACACCGCGGGCATCGAGGCCGCCGCCGCGGCGAGCGCTAGCGCCGTCACGGCCGCCGCCGCCCATGCGGAGGCATTGCGTCCGTAACGTATGCACAAGCCTGGCAGGCCCGCGCCGAGGAAGGGCATGAGTATGATCAGAAGCAGGTTCATGCTGGTCGCGTCAGTCGAGACTTCCATGCCGCGGCATCCGGGCGCGTCCCCCGCTGGCCTCGGGCGACCCGTCGCGATATCCGGCGGGAACATACAGTGTGCAATGTTAACACGGATGCCTGTTCACTGAATTACCCGAATATCCGTGCGCTCAGCGCGTATTCCGCGCTGCATGGGCATCAGGATCCTGCGCCCATGCGCGCGCAACCAAGCGGTCTCTGTCTCAATGCACTGCATTGCCGGAAGCATCCGTAAGCGGCATAGTATTCGCGCGCATTGCAGGGCGGAGGAAGTAAATCATGAAGGTAGTGGTCATGACGGCGGAGGGAGGACCCGAGGTTCTGGAGTGCCGCGAAATCCCCGATCCGGAGATTGGAGTCGCGACCCAGCTCAAGGTGCGCCTGCGCGCGGCCGGGGTGAATCCGGTCGATGCGAAGATGCGCCGGCGCGGGCTGTATTTCCCCGGCGCCTTGCCGGCGGTGCTCGGCTGCGACGGCGCCGGCATCGTCGTCGAGACCGGCGCGGCGGTGACCCGCTTCAAACCGGGTGACGAGGTCTGGTTTTGCGACGGCGGCGCCGGCGGCGATCCCGGGTGCTACGCCGAGTACAAGGTCCTGGACCAGGGCGTCGCACGCCTGAAACCGGCTGCGTTGAATTTCAACGAGGCCGCCGCGGCGCCGCTGGTGCTGATCACGGCATGGGAGGCGCTGTTCGAGCGCGCAGACCTGCGGTCGGGCCAATCGATACTGATACATGGCGGCACCGGCGGCGTCGGCCACGTCGCGATCCAGCTCGCGAAGCGGGCAGGCGCCCAGGTCTGCGTCACCGTGGGAAGCCACGACAAGGCCGAGTACGCGCGCCGGCTCGGCGCCGACGAGTCAATCGTCTATTCCGAACGCGACTTCGTGCAGGCGGTGAACGCGTGGACGGACGGGCGTGGTGTGGACGTAGCCCTCGACACGGTCGGCGGCGAGGTCTTCCGCCGCACCATCGAGGCAGTCGCGCATTACGGAGACCTGGTGACGCTGCTCGATCCCGGCGCGGACGTCGCCTGGCGCGAGGCGCGCAACCGCAACCTGCGCGTCGGTTTCGAGTTCATGCTGATACCGATGCTGCGCGGTCTGGCTGACGCGCGCCGGCGGCAGGGCGAGATACTGGATCGCTGCCGTGAATGGTGCGACGAGGGTGTGATGAGCATCGAGGTGGCGCGGACCCTGCCCCTCGAGTGGGCCGCCGAGGCTCACCGGCTCATCGAGCAGGGGCATACCCGGGGCAAGATCGTGCTGGAGATCGCGGACTGATCTCTGTGCAGATCAGGGCGCCGCGCTCCAGCCGCGTGCCGAGGCCAAGGGGCCTCCGGAGCAATGTGCCGCGCGACACTCGCCGCGGTCAGCGGCGGTAGCGCTGCCGCCCGGGGCGAAGGCGCAGCGGCTGGAGTTCTGCAGCGCCATCCGGGTCGTACTGCCGGCTCCAGGCCTTGCTGGATCTGAGGCTCAGGGCGATCGCCGCGCCGACGATACCGCCGACCATGAATGCCATGAGTACCGACTCGATCATTATATCCGTCATTGGTTTGGCCTCCGGGGTATAAACCCGCTGATTCCAGTTCTGGTGCCTCCATATCCGATATCGTCACCTGTCGTATCGGGTTTAATTAAATGCGCCTCGGGCAGGAATCGGTGTCGGTTCACGGTCATGTTTCGGTGGTAGCACATGTAGAGACGTGTGTGTGATTCTGGAGAAGGGTATTGGTATATTTGCAATAAGAAATAACATGTTGAATTTAATTTCTACTGTAGAACGTGATTGATTGCCCTGTGTCCGGGTGGCGCGTATCTTGTCTGCATGAAACTCGACCATCACGAACGCAAACGGAGTGGCCGTGGCGCAACCCTGAGCCCGGACAACCGCTACAGCGCGCGCACCCGCGCCGGGATCGACGATGGCTGGGGTAGCCTCGACGCGACGCTGGAACCACTTGCCACCACGCTGACGGTAGACGCCAGCCGCAGCGTGATCAGCTATAACAGCTCGCCCGATGTCGGCTTCGATCGCTCGATCAATCCCTACCGCGGCTGCGAGCACGGCTGCGTGTATTGCTTTGCGCGGCCCACACACGCCTATCTCGACCTGTCGCCCGGCCTCGACTTCGAGAGCCGGCTGTTTTACAAGCCCGACGCGCCGGAGCTGCTGCGCAAGGAACTGGCCGCATCGCGTTACGAATGCGCGACTATTGCCGTTGGCATCATCACCGATTCCTACCAGCCGGTGGAGCGGCGCCTGGGCCTGACGCGGCGCATCCTTGAGACACTTCTGGAGGTGCGCCACCCGTTCAGCATCGTGACCAAGTCCGCGCTGATCGAGCGCGACCTAGACCTGCTGGCGGAGTCGGCGCGGCTGAACCTGGCCGGTGTCGCCGTGTCGGTGACGACACTGCAACGCGACCTCGCGCGCCGCATGGAGCCGCGCGCGGCCGCGCCGCAGCGCCGGCTGGAGGTGATCCGGAGCCTCAGCGCCGCCGGCGTGCCGGTCACCGTGCTGGTGGCGCCGCTGATCCCGGTGCTGACCGATACCGAACTGGAAGACATCCTCGGCCAGGCGCGGGAGGCGGGCGCACGCGCCGCGGGCTACGTGCTGCTGCGCCTGCCGTACGAACTGAAAGACATGTTCCGCGACTGGCTGCAGGTGAATGAACCGCTCAAGGCGTCCCACGTCATCGGCCGGTTGCAGGACACGCGCGGCGGCAAGGACTATCAGTCGGAGTTCGGCGTGCGCATGCGGGGGACGGGCGAGTACGCCGACATGATCGCGCAGCGCTTCCGTCTCCATGCGAAGAAGCTCGGCTACGGCGAGCTGCCGGAACTCGACTGCTCGCAATTCAGGAAGCCAGCCACAGGTCCGCAGATGAGCCTATTTTGATCTGTCCCGGCTTTTTACAGGAACGATGCATGGCCTTTGCCTACTACAAGCGCCTGACCCGACGCCAGCAGGTCATCTACCGCAAGAGTAACGAGGTGCCTGCGGTGCCCCTGCCGAACTGGCGTACAGTGCAGCCGATCGCGCAGCGTCTGGAAGAGGCGCTGCCCGGTGGAGACCGGCGCGCCGTGCAGGAGCTGTGCGCCGAGCTGCTCAACGCGATGGCCGACGGCCTGAAGATCCGCCGCGTGCGCATCACCGTACTGGCGCGTCGCCCCTCCGACGAGACCGAGGAACTGCACGGCTGTTATCAGCCTGCCGAGGAGGGTGGACATGCCGTGATCAAGGTGTGGATGCGCACTGCCAAGCGCAACCAGGTGGTGGCGTACAAATCCTTCCTGCGAACTGTTCTGCACGAGTTCTGCCATCATCTGGACTACATGCTGCTCGGGCTGGCGGATTCGTTTCACACGGAAGGGTTCTATCAGCGGGAGTCGAGCCTGTTTCACCAGGTGATCCATCATACGGAAATTTAGTTATATTACTTGAAGCCGCTTGGCACTGACGGCGCATCGCCCGGTGCAGGCTCGAAAGCTGGAATCCATCGATATTTCCCGGATTCCGCTGTGCATTATACAGGCCGCATAATTGAAAGTGGAAACCGCCATGCATGTAACCCTTGTCCATGTACAGGTCAAACCTGAGTGCGTCGCCGACTTCGTCGAGGCAACACGCCGAAATCATGAGCTCTCGGTGCGCGAGGCGGGCAACCGGCGCTTCGACGTACTGCAGTCGACCGAAGATTCGACACGCTTCGTGCTGTACGAGGCCTATGCCTCGGCGGCGGATGCCGCGGCGCACAAGCAGACCGCGCATTATCTGGCCTGGCGCGATGCGGTGGCCGGCTGGATGGCGGCGCCGCGCCAAGGCGTGCCGTATCGCGGCCTGTTTCCTGCAGGATGACTACGTAAAAGTGATGCTCTGGATCCCCGTTTTCGCGGGAATGACGTGCTGGTATTTAATGGCTGCTCCATAGATCAATGACTTCGAGTCCATTTTCCATTGCGCGCCTGCCGCGCATCGAGTTCGGAGCGGGAACTGTTTCAAGGCTGCCGGCGATCGTCCGTGGCTACGGGCGACAGGTGCTGCTGGTGACGGGCGCGCGTTCGTTTCAGGAAGGTCTGCACTGGGAACGTCTGACGCACGGACTGATGGAGCAGGGCATCGACTGGTGGCACTGCCGGGTGGAGGGCGAGCCGACGCCTGAGCTGGTCGACGAGGCGGTGCGGCAGTATGCCGGTGAGGGCATTGAGTGCGTGCTAGGCATCGGCGGCGGCAGCGCGCTGGACGCGGCGAAGGCCATTGCCGGCCTGCTGCACGTACAGCGCTCGGTGATGGACTACCTCGAGGGCGTCGGTCCGGAGCTGAAGTACGAGGGGCCGGCGGTGCCGTTCATCGCCGTGCCGACTACGGCCGGCACCGGCAGCGAGGCGACCAAGAACGCAGTGCTGAGCCGGTCCGGTCCCGAGGGCTTCAAAAAGTCTTTCCGCGACGACAGGCTGGTGGCCGAGTACACGGTGGTCGATCCGGAACTGCTTGCCGGTTGTCCGCCGCCGGTCATCGCTGCCAACGGCATGGATGCGCTGACGCAATTGCTCGAGTCCTACGTCTCGCTGCGCGCCAATCCGCTGACTGACGCGCTGGCGCTGAGCGGCCTCGCGGCGGTGCGCGACGGATTGATCGAATGGTACGAGACCGGCGCGCAGGCCACAGACGCGCAGGCGCGCATGGCCTGTGCCGCGCTGCAGTCCGGCATCACGCTGGCGCAGACCGGCTTGGGCTCGGTGCACGGCCTGGCCTCGCCGCTGGGGGCTTATTATCCGATCCCGCATGGGGTGGTGTGCGGCACACTGGTCGCTGCGGCCACAGCGGTCAACCTCGGGGCCATGCAGGCGCGCGAGCCGGGCAACCGCGCTCTGGGCCGCTATGCCGAGGCGGCGGAGGTGCTGCTGGGTCATCGTTTCGCCCGGCGTGAGGAGGCCTGGGACGCGCTGCTTGCCCTGCTGACGGACTGGACGGAGCGCCTCGGCCTGCCGCGCCTGCGGGAATTCGGGCTGGAGCCGGCCGGTTTCGATCACATCGTCGCCAATGCGCGCGGCAGCAGCATGAAGACCAATCCTATCGTGCTGACCGACGCCGAGATCCACCGGATCCTGAAGCAGCGTACATAAGGATGGGGACAGATTTTAAATCTGTCCCCATTCTCGCCGTTGTCAACGTAATTTGCGCCTCATGCGGTTTTCCCGTATCGTACGCAGCCAGTTAGAACAATCCTGCGGATGGTTTCGTAACAGGCTGATTATGAGATCGATTCTGGTCCTGAATGCCAAGGGCGGCTGCGGCAAGACCACGCTCGCCACCACCATTGCAAGCTTCTATGCCGTCCAGGGTCAGCGGGTCACGCTGGCGGATTTCGATTCGCAGCACTCCAGCTTGGACTGGCTGGCGGCGCGGCCTGAGGACCGGCCGCACATCACCGGCGTGGCCGCCGATATGGGTACCTTCCGTGTCGAGGCGGACTGCGACTGCCTGGTGATCGATGCACCGGCTGCTGTGCACGGGCGCGCCATCACCGAGCTGGTGCGGCGCGCCCAGAGTGTCGTCATGCCGGTGCTGCCCTCGCCGCTGGACATGCGCGCGGCGGCACACTTCATCGAGGAGCTGCTCATCGTCGGCAAGGTCTCGCGCAAGGAAACCAAGGTCGCGGTGGTGGCAAACCGCGTGCGCGAGAACACGCTGATCTACCATACCCTCGAGCGTTTTCTCACCCGGCTGGATATTCCCCTGATCGCGACCCTGCGCGACACCCAGAACTACATCCGCGCCGCTGAACGCGGCCTCGGCATCCTCGAGCTTGCGCCATCGCTGGTCGAGCCGGACCTGCAGCAGTGGAAATCCCTGACCCGCTGGCTGAACAGCAAACGCAGCCTCCCGGAGTGAGGCCGCATCCTCCGCAGTCCGCACGGGGCGCATACGACCCCCGGCTTCAGCGGATCGGGACCGGTATGTGTCTCAGCCTCTTCTTGCTGGCGGGCGCGATGCGTCCGGCCTCCGGGGACGAGTCCCTTCAGCCGTTTCTGAACGCGAACCAGAATCCGTTCATACAGATCTACAGCCCACCATCTCCCCAGTCCGCACGCCTGGTCCGGCCCGGGACCTGGCGCATCGCGTTGCAGCTTGATCTGACCAGCAACTCGATCGGAGAAGGCGATTCCATAGAGAGCATCGTCCTTGATGGCGAAACTTACCGGAGCGCCTTGTCCCTGAGTTACGGCGTAACCGACCGGCTCGAGGCGGGCATTGTGATCCCGTACATCATGCACCGGCGCGGTGTGTTTGATAATTTCATCGAGGAATGGCACGACACCTTCGGGCTGTCGAACCGCAAGCGCACCGCCTTCGCGCGCGATCAGATGGACTATGCCTACACCGGACCGGAGGCGTCGCAGCGGCTGGACGAGCCGGCCGAGGGACTGGGGGATGTCCGCCTTACGCTGGGCTATCCCGTGGCGAGGAGCGAGGGAGCGGGCAGGGATATCGCCCTGCACGCGAGTCTCAAGTTGCCGAACGGAGATGCCGCAAAATTGCTGGGCAGCGAGGGCACCGATCTCGCCCTTCAGCTGAGTGCGGTGGACAGCCGCGTTCTGGGCAGATGGGATGCAACGCTGTTCTGGTCCCTGGGGGTGCTGCGCCTCGGTGAAGGCGAGGTGCTCGAAACTCTCCGGCGCGACTACGTCGCGATCGGAACGCTGGGGCTGGGGCGCCCGGTGACCGGAAGGATCTCTCTCAAGATGCAGCTCGACGGCCATTCCTCCTTTTATGACAGCGACCTGGCGGCGCTTGGGTCCAATACCGTTCAGTTGACCGTGGGCGGGGAGATCGATCTGCCCGGGATGGCGACCTTAGACCTGGGTCTCGTGGAGAACCTGTTTACGGATACGACGCCTGATCTGGTCTTTCATCTGGCGTGGAGAACGTTAATATAATGGCCGATGATTGGTACGGATGAGTACATGCGGATATTACGTTTAGACGGTTTCCTGTTCGGTGTGCTGATGTTTATGCTCGCCCACGGACAGGTTTCCGCCGCCGGCTCACCGGCTGCAACCGGGGGGTTCACCTACAATGCCTCGCTGATCGATCAGGTCGCCGCGTTTCCCGATAAACCGGGCGGGCTCGGCCTCCGGGCGGGACGCAATGATCTCGCACTGTCGCTGGAGCCTGGCAGGAAAGAGCGAGAGGCGCGCGACTGGGACGGACTCAAGGAAGATACCCTGTACTTCGGCTTCACGCAGATGGCCGTGATCGGCCTGCTGTACGTCAGTCCGAAGAGCATCTCCGGCTGGTCCGCGGAAAAAAAGGACGAGTACAGCTTCGAGAAATGGAGGACCAACATCCGCCACGTCGTGTGGGACACCGATCGGTGGTGGATCAATTATGGCCTTCATCCCTACTGGGGCGGCTCCTACTACGTCCGCGCCGCAGAGCGCGGTTACGGGCCGGCCCCGTCATTCTGGTATTCGTTCATGCTGTCGACCATCTACGAGTTCGGGGCCGAGGCGCTGTTCGAGCAGCCTTCCATCCAGGACCTGGTATTCACTCCCGGGCTGGGATTTTTCGTGGGTCGCTATTTCATGTCTGTGCGCGAAGGGCTCAAATTCCGCGCGCTGAACGGCGAGGCGCTGTCCGGGACCGATCGGGCCAAGCTCTTTTTCACCGATCCGCTCGGTTCGGTCAACAGCAGGATCAACAGCGCGCTTGGACGCCAGGCCTCCTTCACGCTGGTGCCCGCCGTGATGGTCGCCGACACGGCTCCGCGGGCGCAGGCGGACGATGCGCTTGCCGGCGCACAGTCCGGGGACGTGTATTCCGGCATGCGCCTGCACCTTACCTGGTGATCCGCACGGCGTGACCCGCCGTCAGGTTTGGTGTATGGTAAACGGGACGTACCTGCAACCATGGGGTTCCCCGCATGAGCGGACGCGAGCGTACCATCTTGGCGGTTTTCCTGGCGTGTTTCATGGGGGGAGCGTATGCGGGTGAACTCGTGCCGGGCCAGCCCGCCCCCCGGTTCCAGCTTCCCGATCAGGACGGCACTGTGCACAGGCTGTCCGATTATCAGGGGCGCTGGCTGGTCCTCTACTTCTATCCCAAGAACGATACTCCGGGTTGTACCGAGGAGGCCTGCCGCTTCCGCGACGATATCCTGCATCTCAGGGAAATGGGGGCGCAGGTGCTGGGGGCGAGCCTGGACAACCAGGAATCGCACGCCGAGTTCGCCAGGAAATTCAGCCTCCAATTTCCGCTGCTGGCTGATATCGACGGCAAGGTGGCGGCGTCCTACGGTTCCCTGCGCAATCTCGGTATCATGAAGCTCGCCCACCGCCACACCTTCATCATCGATCCGGATGGGCGGATCGCAAAGATCTATCGCAAGGTGTCGCCCAAGACACACAGTGCGCAGGTCATCGACGACCTGAAGGAACTGCAGCGAGGATATGCGGCGGCGTCCGGCTGATCCGCCGAAACCATGACTGCAGATGTCGCGGTTTATGCCGGCGAGGCGCTTGCGCGTTATTCCTTCGGCCATGCGCATCCCTTCGGTCCATATCGCCACGCGGCGTTTATCACTGAATTCGAGCGTCGCGGCTATGCCAGCCGGGTCGATCTGCGCGAGCCGGCGCAGGCCGACCAGGACAGCATCGAGCTGTTCCACACCCGCGACTATGTGGAACGGGTCAGGAGACAATCGGCGCTTGGGCGGGGATTTCTCGATTGGGGCGATACACCGGCGTTCCCCGGCGTGTACGAGGCGGCAGCCACCGTGGCGGGCACCACGCTCGCCGCGCTCGGGCATATCCTGTCCGGCCATTGCCGGCGCGCCTTCGTACCCATCGCGGGACTGCATCATGCCCGTCGCGACGAGGCCGCAGGATTCTGCGTTTTCAACGACTGCGGTATCGCTATCGAGGCTCTGCGCCGACACCATGGAGTTCAACGCGTGGCCTATGTGGACATCGATGCCCATCACGGCGATGGCGTCTTCTACGCGTTTGAGGATGATCCGGACCTGATCTTCGCCGATATCCACGAGGACGGCCGCTATCTCTATCCCGGTACGGGGCGCGCGGACGAGCGCGGATCCGGTGCCGCGGTCGGTGCCAAGCTCAATCTGCCGATGCCGGCAGGCGCGACGGACTGCGACTTCATGGCGGCGTGGGAGACCGTTGAAGCATTTATCAGCCAGGCCAGGCCGGAATTTATCCTGTTCCAGTGCGGCGCTGACAGCCTGGAGGGAGATCCCATCACCCATCTTGCATATACCGCCGCCGCGCACGCACATGCCGCGCGCCGGCTGTGCGCGATCGCTGACAGATATTGCGCAGGCAGGATCCTTGCCATGGGCGGAGGGGGCTACAATCCCGGGAACATCGCGCAGGCGTGGAATGCCGTCGTAGAACAGTTCATAGCAGCATCCATTCCGTGAGCCGGGATCGTCAATGCTCCGACGATCCCGAACGGTGACAATAAGCACATGGAAACATTCAGAATCCCGGGGCATGGTCGATAAACCTGGGGAGATTGGAGAAGCATTGGAGTCAGCAGGTCAACAATGAAAATACGTTATTTCCCCAGCAAGGGTGAGGAACCCATCGTGATCAATGTGTCGACGGATTTTAACGAGGCGATCCCTCAGTGGGATGTGGCGATCGAGGCGCTGGTCCGGGAGGAGTTCCAAAAGCTGCGTCGATCCCTGACTGTAGAGGATTTCCAGAGACTGGCGCAACAGTATGCGATCAGGTTCGACGATATGATGGCCACCGCCTTCGAACTGGTTTTCCGGGGGAAGTGGATTTATCAGGATGAACAGGGCGGTGTCCGACGCCTGACGCGCGAGGAGATCGATCGAGCGAGCGTGAGCGGCCGGCTGCAAAGGAATGACGTGGATCGATTCACCGGCGGCTGGCGTCCGGTGGATTGAGGCCGGGGCCGGGAGCGCCGGTTCACGACTGCACATGGGTGGTGCGTATGGACCCTCTGGAATATGACATCGTTTATTCCGGCGCCCTGGTGGCGGGTCGGGACCCGGCCCAGGCCAAGTCTGAACTCGCGCGGCTGTTCAAGACTGATGCCACCGGCGTCGAGCGTCTGTTCAGCGGTCAGACGGTAATCATCAAGAAGGCGGTCGATCGGCAAACCGCGGAGAAATACCGGACCGTCATGCTCAAAGCCGGCGCCGTGTGCGAGATCCGGGCCCGCACGGAGGCGCCTAAGGATGCAGTTGCCGCGCCGGCGGGAAGTTCCACCGGCCGGATCACGATCGCACCGGCGGGCGAAATCCTATCCACACCGCGGACAGTCTCCTCGCCTGCTTACGATTTCGCCCACATGAGTGTGGCTGCGGCGGGTGCGGACATCCTTGATGATGGTGGCACCGTCGTCGCAGCGCCGCTCTACGACCTGTCCGCATTGAGCATGGCCCCGGCGGGAATCGACCTGATCGAGCAGAGGCGCGTAGCCCCGGCGCCCCTGCCCGATTTCAGTGGAATGAACATAGCCGATGCAGGCGTCGATCTCGACACCCGCGCTCCGCCGGCCGCCGCGGCGCAACCTGACATCAGTGGCATCGCGCTCGCGCCGGCAGGAACCATGATGCTCCGTCCTGGCGAGATAAAGACGTCACCGGCGGCGCCGGATATCTCGGCTCTTGATCTGTCTCTCGAGCGAACGCGTTAACCTGCAGCGTCAGCAAGCAGGCGTTCGTTCCTGTTCGCCTGAAATCTGTCCTTCCGTGGGATTTGAGTCACGAGATGCGCCGGCGACTTCAATATTCGCACAGCAGTGCCGCTAATGTGACGAGGGGCACGGTCGGGTGTGAGGTTTCATGCACAATGGTGGACGAAACGGCTTGACCGCTGTGAGTCGATGTGAAATCGAGTGACAATCCACGGATTCTGGGTCTGGTAGCATGCAAACGATCCTGGTGATCAATTCCAAAGGCGGGTGCGGGAAATCGACAATTTCCGCCAACCTCGCCAGTTACTACGCGGCCAGCGGCGCCAAGACGGCGATGATCGATTATGATCCCCAAGGGTCAGCCATGCACTGGCTGAGCGCACGGCCGGCGCATCTGCCCCATATTCATGGAATCCACGCCTGCAAGCCCAGGAACGGCCTGACGCGCGTCTGGCAGATGACCGTACCACCGGGAACCGAGTGTGTGGTCATCGACGCACCGGCCGGCGTTACGGGTACGAAATTCCAGGAAATGATCAATCGGGCAGACGCGATCGTGGTTCCGGTGACGCCTTCATCCATCGACATTCATGCCACCTCGGCCTTCGTCCGTGACCTTCTGCTGATAGGCCGGATCAGGCGTGCCGGGATCCGTGTCTGCGTGGTCGCCAACCGGGTGCGGCGTCATGCGCCGCAGTACGAACCTCTCAAGAGATTCCTCGCCAGCCTCGGGATCCCGTTCGTGACCTCGCTTGCCGATTCGGACAACTATATCGCCGCGGCCGAATCCGGCATGGGCATCCATGAGTTGGACAGGGATGAGACATCATACGAGCGCGAGCAGTGGCAGCCCCTGCTGAAATGGCTGTCCGCGCCAGACCAGGGAGAAGGGGGCGGAGAGGGGCGTCCGCGCCTCAATCTGGTATCGCTGTCGCGTTGAGATTATCCCGCGCGGCAGACATTCTTCAATTTCGCCGGTTAATCGGTAAATTCAACGTCACCAAGCAGCTCGTACAGCGACTGCCTGTCCGGCGCGAAACTTTCGTCGTTTTCCATGTCGAAGGGGAGCAGAGCTGAAACCGGAGGGGAGGAGGGTGCGGGTTTGATATCGAGCCAGGCCTCCTGATCCAGCTCTTCCAGGTCGCCGTCGTCATACTGGACTTCTATCGTCTCAGCATCAAGAGAAACAACCTCGAACAAGCGACCCGAGGGAGTGCGGTACCAGTTTCCGACATCCACGCTATATGTTATCGCCATCGCGGATTCCTCTGAATTGTGTTTATCGGTTTACAGTCTCCCTGTCATCAGGCGCGCATCCGTGCCGGTGTGCGGCGATCAACTGCGATTGGCCGCTTTATCGGTGGTGCCTTCCTGCTGTATGCGTTCGTAGACTTCCTTTCGATGTACCGTGATATGCTGCGGCGCCTGTATGCCGATGCGTGCCTGGCTGTTGCGAACGGAACAGACGGTAATGGTGATATTGTCCCCGATTACCAGGGTTTCGCCGACTCTCCGAGTCAGTATCAGCATGATGCCCCTCCTCGTGTTTTGTGTTGATGTAATTTGGCAATGCTCAGTTCGGCTACTGCTCCATCACCGTTCGCACGTAAAGCGCCGGTGTTTTTGTCGTTGTTAACAATTCGCATTTATACGGCCAAGGATCGTCTGCATGTCAGGGACGATAAGACGGTGTATACACCCTTGTAAATTCCTCAATTGGGGTACTCTTCGCGTTTGAAGCGGGTGCGGATCCCCAAGTCGTTCAGGATCACCCTGGGAGCCGGGCCACATGCAGACAGGGTGTTATGAAACGAGGATAGACAGAGTCTAACGCTGATTATAGAGCAGCATCGCCTCAACCAGGGTATGCACATGCAGTTTCTGGTAGATGTTCTTCAGATGGGTGCGTACTGTTTCATAACTGATCTCGAGTTCCTCACCAACCTTCTTCGTTGAGTAACCGAGTTTTATATACTCCAGGATTTGCAGCTCACGTTTCGTCAGTTCGTCGAATTTCGTTTTCCGCGCGTTGGGCGTGGCTGACTTGAATGTCTCCAGAACGCGCTTGGCGATCACTCGCGACATCGGCGCTCCACCGTCGATCACCTCCTGGATCGCGGACTCAATCTCCGACAGCGAAGTTGACCCCTTGACGATATAGCCGACCGCCCCTGCCTGAAGTGCGGAGAACAGATGTGCGTCGTCATCGTATACGGTCAAGACGAGGAATTCGGTGGGACAACCGCGTGAAGACACCTGTTTTATCACATCCACCCCGGAGATATCCGGCAGTTCGATATCGATCAATGTCACGTCGGGATTCAGCCTGGAGATCTTTTCTATGGCGTCAGTACCGTTTGAGAATTGACCCACGATGCGCAGGCTTGCGGTATTGCCGAGCAACAGCGCCAATTCGTCAAGATATCTCTTGTTATCCTCGACGATGGCGACGTCAATGGTCTTTTCCCTGCTGAGCTGAGTCATTCAGTTACACGGTAAGGGTAGTCAGTTCGGATTATCCGCCAAAAAATAAACGACCGGCGTGCCTGATTGCATTTCCGGAGCGTGGCAGGGCCAGAACAACGTAGTGGAGCCTGGAATTCTAGTAAATACCTCATTTGGGTGAACCGCTGCGCCACGCATGCCGCCAGGCTGGGAAACGATGGAGAGCGTGTTTGGCAAAGATAGTACTTAATGTTAACAGAGCGGCAGGCGAATGGTGATTTTCGTACCGCCCTGATCCGGAGATTCTATGTCGATATCGCCGCTGTTTTCCTTCACGCGACGGATCATGTTGTTCAATCCATAGCCCTTGTGATCCGACTCGCGAGAGCGCAGTCCTATGCCGTCGTCGGCTATGGTGATCGAGACTGAATTCGGGTTGAGCACGAGCGAGGAGGTCACATGCGACGCATGCGCGTGCTTGGTGATATTGATGAGCGCCTCGCGGAACGTCTGATGGATGGTATGTTTTATCGCGAGGGGAGGGGGAATGCCGCCTTCCTTGATCCCGCCGGCCTGCATGTCGAAGGCGATGTCGAAGTTGTTAAGGAGATCGTAGCCGAGCCTGCGCAGGGAATTCGCGATTTCTTCCCATGAGTTCTGCCGGTCGTCGATAACCCACAGAAAGCTGCGCAACTGGCGCGCGGATTCGGCAGTATTGTTCTTGATTTTCTGCAGCGTCTCCTTCAGGCGGTCAGGGTTGTCGACGCTGCGTTCCGCGCCCTCAGTGGCGATGGAGATGCTGGCCAGGTCATTTAACACGGTGTCATGCAGTTCGCGGTGTATGCGTTCCTTTTCCTGGCGCGAATTGAATTCGAGCGAGAGCCGGTCGTGGTAGAGACGCTGGTTGTCCAGGGACAGGATGAGCGCGAACGGAAGCATCAGGGAGAACAGTGCATAATTATTGACCAGCCTGCCGCCTTCCGGCCATGGGAGCACGACAGACACGATGAAGAAGGCGGCTACGAGGAGCAGCGCAACAAAAGTTGTGCGGATCTGTTTTTTCATGAATTCGTCACGAATCCCGAGCATCGAGTGCGTGAACGCGAAAGACATGAGAATGATCCAGAAGATCAGGAATGGAAGTGTCGTAGCGAGTGATATGTGGCCTGACATGTAGAGGCCGGATATGAAGATAGAGTACAGATAGAAGCCTGCGGCAAGCATCGGGTGATGCATCAGGATTTTCTTTTTTTCCGGGAATACGATTGCGAAATGCACGATGGAAATCTGTCCTGTGCTTGCGATGAAGAAGACATTGATGAGGGTTTTCATCAGATCCGGATCAAGGACAATCGGACGATGTACTATAGGCGCGACGCTGACAAGGTACAGCGCCGTGGAGCTGAGGAAGAAAGCGCAGATGAAGCCCGCGGTTTTTTCGTGGTGGAGCAGAACCGAGATGGCGGCATATATATAAATCGCTGCGACAATATAGATCAGGCCGAGCCGTTTCGCTATTTCCATGATGGGCATTACGCCGGTTTCTGCGGCTATCTCCCAGGTGTTCTGCGCATCGTCGAGAAATTCGATGACGACCGTAAAGCTGCCGGATATCTCCTTGTACAGTATCCGTTGTGTATTCCACCATTCACGCTCTTCTTCTGCGGAGGCAAATGCCGGAAGTTTCCACAAGTCCGTGTTGTCGAGGTGCAGGCCGCCCACGCGCGTGATTTCTATGTCGTCGCGGATGGTGATGATCTCGGCGTCGGAAAACAGGGTGGGGGCGGAATGCAGCGCATGAATGCCAAGCCCGGCGATGACGAGGCTGCAGAGCGTCATGGCGGAGATCAGGATCCATTGGAGCCTGCGATAGCTGATCGAAATCCCGGGCGGCATCCGGAGCGACTCGTTGCGGGATGGCGGGTTCATGCGTGCAGGCGGCGCGTATCCCGTTGTTTTGGCCGCGCTGCATTCCTGCCGCGCTGGCGGTGCGCGGAACGGCGTCCCGCGGCGTGTGACAGATTATGCCTTACACTTGCCGCGTGTGGAACTCGCAGTCAAGGCGACGGTACGGGATGGACGCAGGCCGGCTCCCGCCGGGGAGGTGGGAGCCGAGGCCGTGTTATGCCGGTGAGGGTTATCCCTCCACGATGATCTTGCGGGCCTGGATTCGCTGGTGCTTGGGTATCGAAATCTCCAGCACGCCGTTGCGGCATTTGGCCGCTATCCGGTCTGCATCCGCCGCTTCGGGCAGGTTAAACCGGCGGTGAAACGTCCCGCTCGGTCGCTCGACCCGTTTGTAGGATTCACGATCCGCAGGACCGGGGGCACGTTCCCCCTTGATGGTGAGGGCGCCGTTCTCCATCTGGATATCGATCCCTTCGGGATCGATTCCGGGAACATCGACCAGCAGTACGTACGCCTCGTTGTTTTCGACGATATCCACTGCCGGTGCCCAGTCGCTGGTCGCGATGTAGCTGTTTCCGTCCCCGCTCTCCTGGGTGTCGGACAAACGGTTAATCTCGTTGCGAAATTGCTCCAGCAGCGCCCATGGTTCGTAACGAAATACCCTCATGGTAACCTCCTTGGCATCAGTATGCGGTTGTATGGTTGATTTCAGACATCGACCCTGCTGACAATATGGGAAGCTGGCGCCAGGTTTTCAAGTCGAGGACCGGGTGGCAGATGACCGCCTGACAAATTGTGCACGGTGTTCGGCGGGCGGCTGACAAGACCGGAGGCGAGGCATATGAAGGTGCAGGAACAGATTGAGCGCAAACTTGCCGCAGGTGTGCCCGGACTGCTTCATCTGGAGGTCATCAATGAAAGCAACCGGCATAACGTAGCTCCGGGATCGGAGTCACATTTCAAGCTTGTGCTGGTAACGCCGGCATTTGACGGGATCGGCCTGCTGGCGCGCCACCGAATGATCAACGCGCTGCTCGCCGATGAACTCGCCAACGAACTCCACGCCCTGTCCATCCATGCCTATACGCCGGAGGAGTGGGAGACAAGAACGGGTAAGGCACCGATGTCGCCACCGTGTCTCGGCGGAGGAAAACCGGCGACTCGTTAATATATCTGGGTGGTTCGCTGATATAGTAAGCAAATCGTATGATCCAACCAAGGAGCAAGAGGGTGAAAAACTGTCTGAATCATGTATATTCTGCTCTGTTGTTCGCATCAATGGCCGCTGTGCCTGTGCTGGGATACGCCGAGCCGGGCGCGGTGCAGGATGATATGCACGGCGCCATGGGCATGGGGGGCTAGGGCATGCCCACCACGGCGCGATGCACAGGGAGCACGCGACCCGCAGCGACTGGAAAGGCATGCTGAGCGATGAACAGAAGGCGGAGGTCGACTGGGTAACCTTGCGGTCTTCCCAGCAGCAGCAACTGCTCAGGGCCCAGATGGACGTCAAGGAGGCGGAGCTGAATCAGTTGATCGTCGGCGAGGATGTGCTGCCTGAGCAGTGGCATGCAAAACTCGATGAGCTCCTCCAAATCAAGCGCGAATACATGATCAATAAATATCAACGCCAGATCGAGGTGAGGCAGGTCCTGACGCCTCAGCAGCGGGTTATCTTCGATCTGGACATACTGTCTCACCACTGACACGCTCGGACACGAGGCGCCGTAATATCGCGCCGGGTTGCAGCAGCGCCCGGACGGATTGCCCGATGAAGGAACAGGCTGCGCGGACCTATTGTGCGCCGGCATGCTTTAACATTTTGCGGAGACAGACATGGCATCAACGGTCGAAGAACTCACGGTAAATTACTCGGAAGGGGAAACCCAGCTCGTCAAGGAACTGGACAAGGTTGTGCTGTCCAAGGGCGCCTGGTCCACCCTCATGTTTCGCTATCAGGACTGGGATGCCCAGAACGGCGAGTTCGGCCCGGAGAAGTACAGCATCCGCCGTTATCAGAAGCGGAACGGCGAATATTTCCAGAAGTCCAAATTCAATATCTCGAGTGCCGAACAGGCGAGGAAGATAATCGATACGCTCGAGACCTGGATCGGCAAGGGCGCTGATTAGGCCCTTTTGCCTGCATAAGGCGCAGATCCGCCAGCGGCTATCACCCCGGTAAATCTTCCTGCAGGCGGCCACGCTCCCGCCGTGATACGACCCGCAGTCAGCCTTGCGGATGCGCAGCACCGCGCATTCAAGGGGATTGCATAAAGACCGACGCCCAGCCGGCCGATAACACCCGGGATATCCAGACGTTTTTATCCGGTTTCGGTGTAGACAGGCATACGAATGACTATGGGCAAGGGAGAAGGTGGCGCCAGTATGAGTCCCGACGGGAAGGCAAGCCCGGCTGCCGCCTCGCGCATCCTTGGGGATTGTCGCCTTCGGGCCGTCGCGTACGCCGGAGGCCTCCCCGGTCAGTTCTTAGAGGTACTGCAGAAGGATCTCGCCGAGCGGGCCGCGAATGTATTCAGTAATCCGGACCAGGGCCGCATCATTGAAGGGTTGCGAATACTTGAGAAGAACAAGGCGCGACTGGCCGAGGTGTTTCCAGCCCGGTTCGGCCACCATTTCGACCGCCAGCTGCAACCCGATACCTCACCCGGCCGTGGAACCACCGGCGACGGGGCCGGTACGGGGTTTTCCCTTGTAGAGGACAGCGAACTCGAAGAGTCTCTTGCCGTCAATACCTTGATCGGAAAGCTGCGGGAGCGATTCAGCGACGAACTCTTCGGCCTCGGGGAGCGCTTTGGCGATCTGATACCCGCCTTGGGCGGCGATACGCATCGTTTGCCGCTCGCTCCTGACGCCTTCTGTCAGGCGTTTCGCGATGCCTTGATCGAACTCGGGCTGGAAACCGCCACCAGGGTGCATGGCTACAGGCTGTTCGAGCGCGCCCTGGTTCCGGGGCTCGGCCAGTTCTACGCGGAATCGAACAGATACCTTATCGAGCAGGGCGTGCTTCCCCAGCTCAAGGCCAAGATCCGCACCCAGCCTTCCGTCGAGCATCCGGCGGTGGCCGCGGGCCGCGGCCCGGCCCGGCGTGGAGGCGTAACCGGCGGCGGGCCAGGGCTGGCCGGGGGGGCTTCCCCGGATGACGGTTTTTTCGGCGAGATGGTCGCGCCGGTGGACGAGCAGGCCTTTCAAGCCATGCAGCATCTGCTGGGGGCATACCCTGCCGTTTCCCAGGGCGGTTCCCGCCCCCCTGGAGGACAACCGCCGGCCATGGTTTACCTGCCGGCCACCCCGATGCTTATCGACACCCTGTCGTCGCTGCAGCACGATCCGTCGCTGGTCGAGCATACCGGCGAACTGTTGCGCGGCGGACTGAAACAGCATGTCGTCGGACGATTTTCAACGCTGGACGCCCAGGGAAGACCCGGGGTGATCAATCAGATCGATGACGAAACGATCGACGTCATCAGCATGATTTTCGATTACATATTCGACGACAAGACCTTGCCGGATTTCATCAAGGCCCTGATCGGACGATTGCAGATCCCGGTGTTGAAGGTCGCGATCGTCGACCGCGAGTTCTTCAGCAACAAAGCGCATCCCGTCAGGCAGATGCTCAATGAACTCGCCTATGCCGGTGTGGGCTGGTATGAGGAATCGGACGCGGTCAAGGATCGTCTGTACGAGAAGATGGATGAGGTCGTCAGGCGGATACTTAACGACTTCGACGACGACGTCGGCCTCTTCGCGATGATGCTGGGCGAGTTCCGCACGTTTCTCGAGGGGGAAAAGCAGAGTTTCGCGCTGGAGCAGCACAGGATCGGCGCAGAGATCCAGGCGGCCGAACAGCTTGAGCAGATCAGGCTCGCCGTCGCCGAGGAGATTGCGAGCCGCGTGGGCGGCAGGGATCTGCCGCCGGAGGTGCGGGAATTTCTCGCCACGACATGGCGGCAGCTGCTCACCGATGCCATGCTCGCGGAGGGGCGGGACGGCGCGCAGCGTACGCGTGCACTGCGGGTGATGGACGACCTGCTCTGGAGTCTCGAACCGAAGGCCAATCCGGAGCAACGCCGTCGCCTCGGCGTCCTGCTGCCGATCCTGCTGGAGGAGTTGCGCGACGGGCAACGCCGGGTGGGTCGTAGCGAAGAGGAGATCAGCGCCTTCATCGCCGTGCTCGAACAGCACCACTTCACCAGCATGAAGGGCGGAAGGACGAAGGAGACGTCGACACCGCCATCTTCCCGGCCGGTACCGGCATCACCCGTTGCGCAGCCGCAGCAGAAAGAGGCTGTCCCGGCCACGGATCAAATGGATGAGATTGATCGCATGTTCAGGGAGATCAGCGGAGACATCGAGAATCTGCCTGATGTCGACATGGATGAGCTGACCGGTTTCGGCGATCTGATCGACAGGAAGGATCCGGACTGCCAGAGCGGCTTCGACCGGATGATGGCGGAAATGGGTTTCGAGGCGGACGGCGATGCCGGGCCACGGATCGATGACAACCATACGCAATTCGTACGCAAGCTTGAGCTCGGCAGCTGGGTTGAACTCACCGACGCGGACGGCAGGAAACTGAGGGTGAAGCTCGCCTGGGTCGGTGACGCATACACCAATTATTCATTCGTCAACCGCCAGTTCAAAGTGGTCGCCGAACGTCCCTTGTACGTCCTGGCGAACGAGTTCAGGAACAACACCGCCAGAGTGATCGAGGATGTTGCACTGTTCGACCGGGCGCTGGACGGCGTCATCTCAGGGATAATGAAGTTCGCGCGTCCGCGCACTCATGCCAGGCACGCCTAGATAGCCCGCGCCCAAACCCGGTATAAAGCGGACTTCACCGCGATCCGATATAGGGGCTATGGGAAGGTCCTTGACAGATACCGCACACTCCACCTTCCGCCGGACGGATGGATACGGCGCTTTCGGCAATCTCGATGGCACCCACCCTTTCAGGGACGCCGTTCCCGGCGCCTGCGTTGACTATCAGGTCAGGTTCCGCGACGGAGGCCGGGTATTCTATTTCAATTACGGCCTGGCGCGAGAGATGGGCCTCATACCACGCGCGCATCCGGATGAGATGACTCCCGGTCTCGCGCGCGTCGTTCTGGAGACGTTCAGTCTGCAGATCATCAATGAATACGACATCAGGCACCATCCCGAACTCCTGAACAGCGCGCGCGAACATCCTTACATGGCGACGCGCTATCTCCAGCTTCAGCATCCCAGCAGGAAGGGGCTGACCTCGGGTGACGGCCGCAGCATCTGGAACGGCTGTGTGACGGGTCCGCGTGGCATCTGGGATGTTTCCAGCTGCGGTACCGGCGTCACCCGGCTCAGTCCGGCCACCGGCAGGGAGGAGAAATTTTTCCGTACGGGTGACAAGAAAGCATCATACGGCAGCGGTCTCGCCGACCTGTGGGACGGTGTCTCCGCCGCCATGATGAGCGAGGTGCTGCACGGAAACGGTATCAGAACGGAACGCACGCTGGCTGTCATCGACTACAGCGACGGCAGCGCGGTCAACGTGCGCGCCTATCAGAACCTGCTCCGGCCGGCCCACTTCTTCCATCACCTCAAGCAGGGAAGCCACCTCCCGCTGAAGCAGGCGGTCGACTACTACATCGCGCGTCAGCGTGCCAATGGCGACTGGATCGGACCGGCGGCGGGACCACCCGCTTACCGCTGTCTGGCTGAGCGCGTCGCCGTTGACTTCGGACGCATGGCGGCGCGTTTTGAAAGCGAATACATCTTCTGCTGGATCGACTGGGACGGCGATAACATCCTGATGGACGGCGGCATCATCGATTACGGTTCGCTGCGCCAGTTCGGCCTGTTTCATCACGAGTACCGCTATAACGATGTCGAGCGGATGTCCACCACGATCACGGAGCAGCGCGCCAAGGCGCGCTACGTCGTGCAGACTTTTGCCCAGATCGCCGATTTCCTCGTCAACGGGAGCAAGCGCAACATTCGGGATTTTCGCGCCGATGCGGCGGTGAAACTCTTCGACAGCACCTTCGCGGCGCACCGCCAGGAACTGCTCCTGTACAGGATGGGATATGCGCCGGAATTGCATGCGCTTCTGCTGGATGACGCGCGGTTTCATGCCGACCTGTGCGAGTTCGACCGGATCTTTTCCCATTTCGAGCGGACGAAATCGAAGCGTGGGCCATATGACATCGCCGATGGAGTCACATGGGATGCGGTGTTCTGCATGCGGGACATCCTGCGCGAACTGCCTGCCCGATACCATGCGGACGGGGGGCTGGTGGAGTCCCACGAGTTCATCCGGATCATGCGGTCAAGATATGCCTCGCGGCAGGATGTCCTGCTCTATCCGGCGCGGCGGCGGCGTATCAATCGTTTTCAGACCCTCTACCTCCGCCTGCTCGAGCAAGCCGCGACAGTATCAGGACGTCCCCATGGCAGATTGCTCGCGGAACTGGTACGACGGTCCGCGCTCATCAATCGTTACGAACGCATCACTGGCGATGCGGCCCTGATAGCATCAAAAAGATTAATTAAAAGCCGTAACATAATGAATAAAAATGATATTTACAAAATAATATCCGGGTTCGCTGCAGGACAGGTGTTGCGCCCTGAGCATCGGGCGAGGTCGCCGGATCCCGTATCCTGGGATCGCTGTTCGAGAATGCTTTACCAGTCCATGGTCAGGATCGTCGCGGAATACCGCGAAGGTCTGTGATAGTCCAAGGATTGTTTTCCGCAGTCCACCACAAGCCACTTTCTTGTATCATGCGGCGGGCACATGGTCGCGACCGAAATCGTCGCGTCACGGCGCGGGATAATTGTCGAATCAGCTTGGAAATGCTAATGTTTGCCCACGGTAAGGGTTTTAACCGTGGCCGAAGCAGGTTTTGCATTTCTTACATGCCACGGCGAGCAGTGGCAACAAACCAGGAGATTAAACGATGACGGATAAAAATGAAGTTCTGGTAGTGGCTTCCAAGATTAAAAACTACATTCGCGAGAAGTCTGATATGAACACCTCTGCGGGCGTCTTCGACGTGATGTCGGACAAGATTCGCGAAATGTGCGATCGGGCAATCGAGAATGCGCGCAATGACGGGCGCAAGACCGTGAAGGACAGGGACTTTTCCTGAGCGGATCCACCACGCCGGGGAACCGGGCGTACAGGCGTGATCCCGTTGCATACGCGGTGATACATGCAATGCATTCGCGCCGGATGCCGACAGTTCTGACCGCGCCGCCCGACAGATTCCATGCGACCCCGTCTAATCGACGGGGTTTTTATTGCGTGCCACCCGGTACGCGCGGAGTGCGGTCAAGGATCCAGTGAAGCCGCACGGATGCCATTACAATAACAATCATGGATCTCGCATCTGAGCCCGCGCAGGCGGGATAAAATGCGCTAACCACCCAAACAACGCCAGGTTTTCGTGTCACCAAAAAAAAATAGCTATTCCAGGTCTGACCTGATCGAATGCGGCCACGGCCGCCTCTTTGGGCCAGGCAATGCGCAGCTGCCGCTGCCGCCGATGCTGATGTTCGACCGAATCGTGCGCATCTCCGACAGCGGCGGCGGTCATGACAAGGGCGAGATCATCGCCGAGCTGGACATCACACCGGATCTCTGGTTCTTCGCCTGCCACTTCGAGGGCGATCCGGTGATGCCGGGCTGTCTCGGGCTTGATGCCATGTGGCAATTGGTCGGGTTTTTCCTCGGCTGGCTGGGCCAGCCCGGGCAAGGGCGCGCCCTTGGGGCGAAGGAAGTGAAATTTTCCGGACAGATTACCCCGGAAACCCGCCTCGTGACCTACCGTATCGAGCTGAAACGCGTTATTTTACGCAAATTGGTCATGGGTATTGCCGACGCGGTCCTGGAGGCCGACGGCGCGCAGATATACGCGGCCAGCGATTTGCGGGTGGGGTTGTTCACTTCCAAAGACGGCTTTTAAAAGCGACAGGGGATCATGCGGCGAGTCGTAGTCACAGGACTGGGGATCGTATCGAGTCTCGGCAACAACGCCCGGGAGGTGACCGGCTCCCTGCGGCAGGGCCGTTCCGGTATCGCATATAACGAAGAATACGCCGAACTCGGGCTGCGTTCCCGGGTATGCGGTCCGATCCGGCTGGATCCCGCCGAACACATCGACCGGAGGGTGCTCCGCTTCATGGGGGACGCCGCTGCCTTCGGCCATATTGCCATGACCCAGGCGATCGCAGACGCCGGCTTGAAGGACCATGAGGTGTCGCATCCCCGCACCGGCGTGGTGACGGGTTCAGGCGGCGCATCCAATCGGAATTTCCTGCAGGCGGTGGAGGCGCTCCGTAAGCGCGGCGTGCGCGGTGTCGGTCCTTACATGGTGCCGCGCACCATGGGAAGCACGACATCGGCCAACCTGTCCACGGCATTCAAGATCAAAGGCGTCAGCTATTCGATCAGTTCCGCCTGTTCGACCAGCGCCCACTGCATCGGCAACGGCTGCGAACTCATCCAGCTGGGAAAACAGGACATCGTCTTCGCCGGCGGCGGAGAGGAGGTCGACTGGACCATGACCTTGTTGTTCGACGCGATGGGTGCCCTGTCGTCCGGGTACAACGATACACCGGAGCGCGCCTCGCGACCCTATGACCGCGACCGCGACGGTTTCGTCATCTCGGGCGGCGGCGGCATGCTCGTGCTGGAATCGCTCGATCACGCCAGGGCGCGTGGAGCGCGGATCTACGCCGAGGTCGTCGGTTACGGCGCCACCTCCGACGGTCACGACATGGTCTCACCGTCCGGGGAGGGCGCGGCACGCTGCATGCGACAGGCCCTGGCGACGGTCGACGGACCGATCGACTACATCAATACCCACGGCACCAGCACGCCTGCGGGCGACATCAAGGAGCTGGAGGCAATCCGCGAGGTATTCGGTGCCTCGATTCCGCAGCTCTCGTCGACCAAGTCACTGACCGGGCATGCACTCGGCGCCGCCGGCGTGCACGAGGCGATCTACAGCCTGATCATGATGCAAGATGGCTTCATTTCCGGCTCCGCCAATATCGAACACATCGATCCGGCGGCCGAGGGCATGCCGATCGTCACCACATGCCGGGAAGGTGTCACCCTCGACCGGGTGATGAGCAACAGCTTCGGCTTCGGCGGCACGAACGCCGCACTGGTTTTTGAGCGGTTTTCCACCTGACCGCGCAGGGTGAGCCGCCCCGCAGGCCGGCCGCAAACGCCGACCGGACATACGAACGCCGTCACTGTTGAGTGAGATGGCTGGCCCTGTCAGCCTGTGTTCCTGCGCCCATGCGGCGTAACCCGGGTCTGCGATGCAGGACGGATATCTTGACGGGCATCGCGGGAAGGAACTCGAATCGCACTGACCGCCGGCGCACCGGTCCGACGCGACGCCGATGAGGAAAGTGTATTCAGCCGCCGATCTCCCGCAGGCCTATCTGCTCTCCCACCTGTTCGATCAGGCCGGGATCGCTCATTACATCTCCAATGAAAACCTGCAGGGCGGGGTGGGCGAGCTGCCGTTCACCCACACCTATCCCGCCCTCTGGCTGCTCGACGAGGCCGACCTGGAGCGGGCGAGGGCGATCATCGAAGGATTCGAGCGGACGCCGCCGCGGCAGGACAGTTGGCACTGCACCGCCTGCGGCGAGGAGAATCCGCCGACATTCGAGATGTGCTGGAAGTGCGGGCGGAGCCCGGCCTAGTTCTCTGCCGGAGACGCCGCGCGCAATTGCGGTAGAATGGCGGGCTCGGCGCGGCGGCGGGCATGGGGCCTGCGGCCCCATGCGGGCGGGAATCCAGGTGACAGAGGCAATTGCGGCGCACGGCGTGATCAAGAATTTCCCCGGGGTGCGTGCGCTCCAGGGGGTCGATCTCTCCATTGCGCAGGGAGAATTTTTCGGCCTGCTCGGTCCCAACGGCGCGGGCAAGTCCACCCTGATCAACATCATGGCCGGGCTGACGCGCGCCGACGGCGGCCGTGTCGCAGTCATGGGCCATGATGTCGTGGCTCGTTACCGCGATGCGCGCAGGAGTCTCGGCGTGGTGCCGCAGGAACTGGTGTTCGATCCGTTCTTCACCGTGCGCGAGACGCTGCGGATCCAGGGCGGATACTTCGGGCTCGGACGGGAGAACGACAACTGGATCGACGAGCTGCTGGTGGAGCTGAAGCTCGCCGACCGCGCCGACAGCAACATGCGTTCCCTGTCCGGCGGCATGAAGCGCCGGGTCCTGATCGCGCAGGCGCTGGTCCACAAGCCCCCGGTGCTGGTGCTGGACGAGCCCACTGCCGGAGTCGATGTCGAGCTGCGCAAGCTGCTGTGGAATTTCATCCGGCGGCTGCATCGCCAGGGGCATACCGTCATCCTCACCACGCACTATCTCGAGGAAGCCGAGGCCCTGTGCGATCGAATAGCCATCCTGAACCGCGGCAGGATCGTCGCGCTTGATTCCAAGCGGGCCTTGCTGAGCGGAGACCTGGGCCGGGGCGTCCGGCTCAGGGTGGTTGCGTCCACTGACATCGGGGTCCTGCCGGACTCTCTCGCGGACAAGATCGTGAAACGCGAAGGCAGCACTCTGGAGCTGGCGCTGGACAAGACCACGGATTCCATCGTCGCTGTGCTGAACGAGCTTCAGCGCGCCGGCGTGGATATCGTTGATCTGCACACCGAGCAGGCGGATCTCGAGGATGTCTTCATGCACCTGACCTCGCATGAGGCCCGCTGATGTCGCGCGGATTCCGTACCCTGTTCTACAAGGAGATCCTGCGCTTCCAGAAGGTCGTGCTGCAGACCGTCGTCGCACCTGCGATCACTACGCTGCTATATCTTCTGGTCTTTTCCCATGCGCTCGAGCAGCACGTCACGGTGTTCGGCGACATCACCTACACCGCGTTCCTGGTGCCCGGGCTCGTGATGATGACCATGATCCAGAACGCGTTCTCGAACAGCTCGTCCAGCCTGATCCAGTCGAAGATCACCGGCAACATCGTTTTTGTCCTGCTGACCCCGTTGTCCTACGTGGAGTTCTATCTCGCCTTCATGCTCGCCGCGGTGGCCCGTGGCCTGGTCGTCGGCCTCGCGGTATATCTGTGCGCCGCTCCATTCGTCGCATTGCCGCTGCACAGCGCGGTGACCGTCATCGCGTTCGCGCTCGCCGGCAGCGCCGTGCTCGGAACCCTGGGAGTGATCGCGGGCATCTGGGCAGAGAAATTCGACCAGCTGGCGGGCTTCCAGAATTTCATCATCCTCCCGCTGTCGTTTCTCAGCGGGGTGTTCTATTCAATAGGCTCCCTGCCGGAGTTCTGGCAGCATATTTCAAAATTGAATCCGTTTTTCTACATGATCGACGGTTTCCGTTACGGGTTCATCGGTCGTTCCGATATCGATCCGGGCGTGAGCCTGGCGGTGGTGACGACGACCTTTCTTGTATTGTCGTCGCTTACGCTGATGCTCCTCAGGCGGGGTTACCGGCTGAGGAACTAGGGGCGCCGCCTTCCTTCCATGCGCCTGTCAGGAGGTATTCCGCCATGATCCATCAGATAAGTCCGGTCGCCCTGCAACGATATCTCGCCGAGAGCCTGGACAAGCCGTTCCTGCTCGATGTGCGCGAGGACTGGGAGTTCTCCCATTGCCACATCGACGGCTCCCATCACATCCCCATGGCGAAAATCCCCGGCCAGGTCGCCGGGCTGGATCCGGCCCGGGAGACGGTGCTGATCTGCCATCACGGAATGCGCAGTCAGCGGGTGGCGATCTTCCTGGAGCAGCGCGGCTTCGTACGGCTCGTCAACCTGGAGGGAGGCATCGACGCCTGGGCCGCCACGGTCGATCCGGCGATGCCCAGATATTAAGCGCCTGAGCGCCGATTGCCCCGAAGATCATTCGGGTATAATGGCGGTGTCCGCCGCGGAACCGGGCGCAGGCGGGTGTACAAGGGCCTTTTTTATCGCGGAGGGGCGGGAATGAGGACAGCGGATCTGCGCAGGGCGGTCGGTCTTCTGGCCACGGGACTGCTGATGGCGGGGATGCTGGTCAGCCCCAGCGCGTATGCGGACGCGACCTCCGCCGTGGCAACGACGCGTGGCGACCCGGACCTGGTGCTGGCCGCACGTTTCGGCCAGCGGGATACCGTACGCCTGCTGCTCGATCAGGGCGTTACACCGGATTCGCGGGATGGCCTGGGCAGGACAGCGCTGATCGCCGCCGCCGGCGAGAAGGATCAGGCCATCACGGCACTGCTGATCGACCGCGGCGCCGATGTCTCCGCGACGGATTCCGAGGGGGCCACGGCCCTGATGCATGCCGCGTCGAACGGCCAGCTCGACAACCTGCGACTGCTGTTCGCTGCGGGGGCGGATGTGAACGCGCTGGATCGCGGCGGCGAGACTGCCTTGAGCGCTGCGGTCAGATTTGGCCGCGTCAGTATTGTCGAGTACCTGCTTGCCAGCGGCGCCGATCCCAACCATTACGACCCGGGTGCCGGGCACGAGGGATACAGTCCCCTGATGCGCGCAGTCGCGCGCGATCTGTCCGCCGCGGACAGTCTGGCCATGGTGCAACTCCTGCTCGCCCGCGGCGCGGTGCCCGACACCGTCCGTGCAAAAGGCGAGACCGCCTATACGCTGGCCCGGCGCAGCGGCAAGACCGGCGTGGCGGAGATTCTGCTCGAGGCGGGCGCGCGCGACGAAACACCGTATGCCGACCTGGGTGCGGAACAGGCCCTGCTCAAGGCGGTCAGGCGCGGAGACGCCGACAAGGTCGGGCGGCTGCTCGCGCTGGAAGTCGATCCCAACTATCGGGACCCGGTCACGGGCGTCACGCCGCTGGCGAGTGCAGCCTACCGGGGCGAGAACAGCCTGATGGATCTGCTGATCGAGCACGGCGCAGACGTGAACGACGTGCCGTGGGGGCTCAGCGCGCAGCGCATCGACGCGTCGAGCGTCCCGCAGAACGAGCGCGATTTGCTGCGCGCGGTGGCGCGCGGCGATACCGCGCTGCTGACCGCCATCCGGCGCGGCGACGCGGATGGCGTCTGGACTCTGCTCGACCGCGGGGCGGACATCCGCCTGCCCAACCGCGACGGGGATGCTCCGGGCATTGCGGCTGCGCGTGCGGGAGACCTCAATATCATGCGCGCGCTGCTGACGAAGGGACTGGATCCGGATCAATCCGATCCGCCGCTGGCGCGGGGTTACATGATCACCACTCTGGTCAACAGCGGCACACCGCCGCCGCCCCTGGTGGAGGCGGCACGCTACGGCCAGGCGGATATGCTGGGACTCCTGCTCGAGGCCGGCGCCGCGCCCGATGTCCGCGACGGGCAGGGACGGGGCGCGCTCCATTGGGCCACGGAGGGCGGACATGCGGCGGCCGTCGACGTGCTGCTCGCATACGGGGCCGATGCGAACATCGCCGCGCGATCGGGCGGCACGCCGCTTGTGCTGGCGGTGCATGGCGGTCAGGAAGCCATCGCGAGGGCCCTGCTGGAGCACGGTGCCGTACTGGACGCCATCGAAGATGTGCCCGCGGCGGCGCTGGATGCCGTACACCGCAACAGTCATGCCGAGGCGGCGCGCCTGCTCACCGCGGCAACACACGAATAGCATGCGTACCGGACATTACATCCCTGTCCGGACCCGCCGCATGTCGCGGCACACCGGTCATGCGGCATCGGCGCTGCTGATCGCCGCGGTGATGCTGCTGTCGGCGTGCGACTCCGCCCGCACGGACGCGGCGGCGGGTCAGGACCAGACCACGGAGCTGGAGGTGTGGATGCACGCCGGCTCGCCTGCAGAACGCAAGATCATGCAGGAGCAGGTCACACGCTTCAACACCATGCAATACAGCGTGCGGGTCAACGTTGTGATCCTTCCCGAGGAGTCCTATGAAGGCCAGGTGCAGACGGCCGCCGGCGCAGGAAAATTGCCCGATATCCTTGATTTCAACGGACCAGCCATCCACGAGTATATCCAGCGCGGATCCCTGGTCCCGCTCGACAAACTGCTGACCGACAACAGCCGCCTCGACCTGTTCCCGGCCATCATCGGACAGGGTATGTACCGCGGCAGGATCTATGCGGTATCCAGCTATGACACCGGCCTCGGTCTCTACGCGCGCTCCAGCATGCTGCGCAAGGCGGTAGTGCGTGTACCGGAATCGCTTGAGGATGCGTGGAGCGCCTCGGAATTCGGCGAAGTCCTGCGGCGCCTGGCCGCGCATGACGCCGATGGCGCCGTGCTCGATCTCGGGCTCGGGGCGAAGGGTGAATGGTACAGCTATGCCTTTCTTCCTGTAGTGCAGTCCGCAGGCGGCGATCTCGTTGACCGGGACTCATATCGGACCTCCGCCGGCCGCCTCAACCGGGAGGGCGTGGTGGCGGCGATGCAGCAGCTGCAATCCTGGGTCAGGCAGGGGTATGTCGACACGGGAGGGGGCGATGCCGCCTTCCTGCGCGGACGCGTCGCCCTGTCCTGGGGCGATCACACCGCGTTTCGCCGCTATGACGAACAGTACCCGGGCGATGTCGTCCTGCTGCCGCTGCCCGATTTCGGCCACGGTCCGCGTACCGCACAGGGTGGCTGGAGTTGGGCGGTCACTACGGCCTGCAGGGACCGTCAGGCCGCCATGCAGTTCATCGAGTACCTGCTGCAGACGGAACAGGTGCTGGCCATGGCCGAGGCGGGGGCGGGGATTCCCGCGACACGCAGCGCCGCCTCCCGCGCCGCGCTGTACCGCGACGATGGACCCCTCCATCTGTTCGTTCCACAGCTGGAAACGGCGGTGACTTCCCGGCCGAACCTGCCGGCGTATTCCGTGCTCAGCGCGGAGTTTCAGCGCACGTTCGATGACATCATGCACGGCGCCGACGTGCGCAGTGCGCTCGATGCGGCCGTCGAGGCGATCGACGTGAGATTGAACGGCGGCGCCTGACCTCGGGACGGACGCGCCTGCCGCGATCCGACAGAATCATCCTTACCGATCCGGCATGAACCGCATCCTCGACGAGCTTGACCGCGATCTCGCCTCCTGCCTGCTCATCGACCAGCCGCGCCTGCGCCGTCGACTTCAGGAGCTCGCACAGGCGGTCGGGGCGAACGACGACGACATTCCGACCCGGCTGCGGGCGCGGCTGGCCGAGGTGCAGGCGGAGATCCGGGCCTCACGCACGATCCTCGAACGACGACGGGCGCTGCCGCGTGAATGGAACTATCCGGAGGAACTTCCGGTCAGCGCCCAGCGCGACGAGATCGCCGCGGCCATCGCTGCGCATCAGGTGATCGTGCTGTGCGGCGCGACGGGCTCCGGCAAGAGCACGCAGCTTCCCAAGATCTGCCTGCAGGCGGGCCGCGGCACCAGCGGCATGATCGGACACACCCAGCCGCGCCGCATCGCGGCGCGCAGCCTGGCGGCGCGCATCGCCGGCGAGATGAAGCTCGAACTTGGCCGGCAGGTGGGATACAAGGTCCGTTTCGGAGACCATACCCGCCCGGAAACGATGGTCAAGCTGATGACGGATGGCATCCTGCTGGCTGAGCTGATGCACGACCGCTGCCTGCTCGCGTATGACACCCTGATCATCGACGAGGCGCACGAGCGCAGTCTCAACATCGATTTCCTTCTCGGGTATCTCAGGCAGCTTCTGCCGCGGCGTCCCGATCTGAAGCTCATCATCACCTCTGCCACCATCGAGCCGGAAAGGTTCGCCCGCCATTTCGGCGGGGCGCCCATCCTCGAGGTGTCAGGCCGCAGCTATCCGGTCGAGATCCGCTACCGGCCGCCGGGCGATGGCGGCGGCAGCGCCAGGTCCGAGGAGGATGGCCTCCAGCAGCGGATACTGGACGCCGTTGATGAGGTGTCGCGTCACGGCCCGGGAGACATCCTGATCTTCCTGCCGGGCGAGCGCCAGATCCGCGAGACGGCGGAAGCCCTGCGCAAACATCATCCGCCGCAAACGGAGATCATACCGCTCTATGCACGCCTGGGTACCGCCGAACAGGGCCGCATCTTCCGCACGAGCCGGGCGCGCCGCATCATTCTCGCCACCAATATTGCCGAGACATCGCTGACGGTGCCCGGCATCCACTATGTGATCGACACCGGACTCGCGCGCATCAGTCGCTACAGCCGCCGCGCGAAGGTCCAGCGCCTGCCGATCGAACCGATCGCGCGTTCCTCCGCCGATCAGCGCGCGGGACGCTGCGGGCGTGTCGCCCCGGGCGTCTGCATTCGCCTGTATGCGGAGGAGGATTATCTCGCGCGATCCGCCCATACGCCGCCCGAGATCCTGCGCACGAACCTTGCCAGCGTGATCCTGCAGATGCTCGTGCTGGAGCTGGGCGACATCGAGCAGTTTCCCTTCATCGAAACTCCTGACTCGCGCTACATCAGCGACGGTTACAAGCTGCTGGAGGAGTTGAATGCGCTGGATGATCAGCGCCGCCTGACGGACACCGGCAGGAAGATTGCGCGCCTGCCTGTCGACCCCCGCATCGGGCGCATGCTCCTGGGCGGCGCCGCCGAGAATTGCCTGGCCGAGATGCTGATCGTATGCGCCGCACTGTCGCTGCCGGATCCGCGCGAACGTCCGCCGGATGCGTCGCAGGCGGCCGACGGGAAACACCGGCTGTTCCAGGACGCGCGCTCGGACTTTCTCGCCTATCTCAAGCTGTGGTCGGAATTCGACGAGCGTTCCCGCCACCTGTCGCAGAGCAAGCTGCGCAAATACTGCCAGGAACATTTCCTGTCTTACAGGAGGCTGCGCGAATGGCGCGACATCCATCAGCAGCTGCACGAACAAATCATCGAAATGGGGTACCGCCTCAACCAGCAGCCGGCCGATTACGGCCAGATACACCGTGCCCTGCTCGCCGGCCTGCTGGGAAATGTGGCGCGCCTCAACGAAGAAGGCGAATATGCCGGCGCCTGGGGCAATAAATTCATACTGTTCCCCGGGTCCGCGCTGGCGAAAAAACCGCCCAAATGGATCGTGTCCGCCGCGCTGATCGAAACCCGGCGGCTGTACGCACACACCGCGGCGCGCGTGGAACCCGAATGGATCGAACGGGTTGCGGTCCATCTGGTGAAGCGCAGTCACTATGATCCTTTCTGGGATGCCGGCCGCGGACGCGTGATGGCCTACGAGCGCGTCACGCTGCACGGACTGGTCCTCAATCCGCGGCGTTGCGTCGATTTCACGCGTATCGACCCTGTACAGGCTAGGTCGATATTCATCCGCGGCGCCCTGCTGGCCGACGAGGACGGCGTCGACGCCGCCTGCCTGCGCCACAATCGCGCACTCATCGAGGAAATCCGCGCGCTGGAGGACAAGACACGCCAGCGCGGGCTGCTGGTAGACGATGAAGCCCTGTTCCGTTTCTATGACGAACGCCTGCCGGCCGGGTTGGCGGACGCCCGGAGTTTCGCGGCCTGGTACAAGGCGGGCCAGCGCGCCGAGCCGCGCCTGCTGTTCATGGACCAGGCACTGCTGATGCGGGAAGCCCAGGCCCCGGACGTTGATACACAGTTTCCCGCGCGGCTGACGATGAACGGGGCGGAATTCACCCTTGGGTACCGCTTCGAACCGGGTCATCCGGATGATGGTGTTAGCCTGGCGGTCCCGTTGATGATGCTGAATCAGGTGGACGGGGTCCAGGCAGAATGGCTGGTACCGGGCCTGCTGCAGGAAAAACTGGTCGCCCTGATCCGGTCGCTGCCCAAGGTCTGGCGGCGCCGTTTCGTGCCGGCGACGGATTTCGCCGCCGCCTGCGCCGATGCGCTGCAGGCGAAGATGCGGGGCGATCTCGCCGCGGCGACCGGCGCGGAGCTGAAACGCATGACCGGCGTGGAGGTGCCGCGGGATGCATGGCGGCCGGAGGAGGTTCCGGATCACCTGCGCATGAACTTCCACATCCTAGGTGAGACCGGTGATGTGCTCGCCTCCAGCCGCGATCTTGCGCGCCTGCGCAGCGAACTGGGTGATCGTGCACGTCAGTCCTTCACGATCAGCCTGCAGACGGAAGCCGCCGGGCGCAGGATTGTATCCTGGGATTTCGGCGCGCTGCCCGAATCGGCTGAATATGAACGCGACGGGAGGCGCATCAGGGGCTATCCGGTTCTGCAGGACGAGGGCGACGCGGTATCCTGGCACCTGTGCGACGATGCAGCGCGCGCGCAGCAGATCAATCGTGGCGGGGTGCGCCGCCTGATCATGCTGGCCATGTCCGCCAAGGTCAAATACCTGAAGAAGGAGATGCCCGGCCGGAACCGCATGTGCGCGTGTTACCTGCCGCTGGGCACCTGCAGTGAGCTGCAGGATCAGCTCGTCGAGGCTGCGGTAGACCGTACCTTCCTGCACGACCGCCCGCTGCCGCGCAGCGACGCGGATTTCCGCGCGCTCCTGGCCGAGGCGGGCCCCGCCCTGGTCGCGACCTTCAATGAGCTCTGCCATCTCGCCGGCGAGATACTCGACGCCTACCACGAGATCAGGCCCGCCCTGTCGCAGGCGTGTCCCGCGGCATGGCGGCCGGCGCTTGAGGACATGAAGGAACAGCTGGACAAGCTGGTGTACAGCGGCTTCCTCCACGACACGCCCCCGGACTGGCTGCGGCACTATCCGCGTTATCTCCGCGCCATGCGCGTCCGTCTCGACCGGCTGCGTGACCGGCCCGACAGGGACGCCCAGGGCCTCGCCGGCATCGCACCCCTGTGGCGAAAATGGCTGCGGCGGGGCGGGGACGGCAGCGAGACCGCCGTGACCGGGATCCCGCTCCGCTGGCTGCTGGAGGAACTGCGCGTATCCCTGTTCGCCCAGGAGCTGAAGACGGTCGTGCCGGTGTCGGTGCAGCGTGTGCAGCGCCTGTTGCCGGACTGAGCGCGGGGTGAGCTCCCCGCCGTCGCCCCGCGTAGATCTCATCTAAAGAATATCTTCCGCCTGACGATTACAGTAAGGCCATCGGAACGCGAATTTCCGGCGGACGGGTTTTCCGCTTACGCAGGTCGTTTTGGGCGTCGATACATGATTTCTGAACAGGAACACATCCAAGGAACGCCCCAGATACGTCCCGAAGACCTGGTCAAGGGTGCGATACGCCTGGTCTCGTTGCCCGAGGTATTCTTCAAGATCACGCGGATGGTGGACGACCCGCGCGTCTCGGGCGGCATGATCGCGCGCGTCATCGGCGAGGATCCCGCCCTCACGGCGCGCCTGCTGCGGATTGCCAACAGCCCCTTGTACGGATTCCCGGCCCGCATCGATACGATTACCCGTGCAATCACCGTGATCGGCACGCGGGGCCTGCGTGACCTGGTGCTTGCATATGCCGCGGTTGATGTGCTGACGCGCTTCAGGGACGGCGTGATCGATATGGCAGCATACTGGCGCCGGAGCCTGTTTTGCGCGCTCACCGCCCGCCTGCTCGGGGTGCGCATCCGGGTGGTCGAGGCCGAATCGCTGTTCGTAGCCGGGCTGCTGTGCGACATCGGCCAATTGATCATCGCCAACAAGCTGCCGGAGATGGCGCGCGAGACCCATCTGCGCGCCAGGGACTCCGGCATGCAGCTGCATCTGCTGGAACGCGGCGTGATCGGCTTCGACCATGCCGCCGTCGGGGGTGAGCTGCTGCGCCAATGGCAGTTGCCGGACTACATCTGGGAGGCGGTGAAGTGCCACCACGCACCGGCCGAGGCGCGTAACGGGACCCTCAACGCGGCGCTGCTCCATATCGCCGCTGCCGTCGCGGACAGTCCCTACACGGACCATCTCTTGCCCCAGGAGGAAACCGCGCTGGCACATTATCTCTCCCGGGAGGTTGACCCGGTCGCCTGGGCCGTCACCGGGCTCAATACGGATGCCCTGATCGCCCTTCATGCAGAGGCCTCCGGCCAGCTCGCTCCGCTCTCGGACACCATGCTGCCGAAGGCGGCGTGATTCCCGCCGAAGTGAAATAATCTCCCCGCATCCATACGCCCGGTCCCCCTGCGGGCACATCTGACCCGCGCCCCGGTGTCCGGCGGCGAACTCCCCACAAGAATGTGTAGCGCTTTCAATAAGTACGACTCGATTAGCAATCCTGTTAATCAACCCGGCCATCATCAGCCCGGATTTGCCTGATCAATTCTCACGAGGCTACAGGCCTGCCGCATGAACGGTCCGCCGGATTCAGTAGTGGACCGCTGCGCCCGGTTTTTTACAGAAATGAAATAGCGCAGAATTAAACTATTCACATGCGGCAACCCGCCGCACATCATTCAGACTGGAGGCAATAATGGCCAATGGAAAAAAATCCGTGACGGAGAAGAAGGATGACAAGAAGAAGGGCGTCGCGGCCCGCGATGTATTTCCGTTTTCCCGCAACTTCGAGGACATGGAGCGGTTCTTCGACAGCTTTTATCCGCGTGGCTGGCTGCGTCCGTGGCGCGGCGAGTTTCCCGAGTGGCCCGACATGGCGGCATTCGGCGAGGGACGCGTGCCGAGGATGGACGTGGTGGATCAGGAGGCAACCCTGCTGGTGCGGGCCGAGCTGCCCGGTGTGAAGAAGGAGGATATCGAGGTCTCACTGAGTGATAACCTCCTCACCGTCAGCACTCAGACCAGGCAGGAGACCAGCAAGGAGGAGAAGGGAAAGTATCAGCGCCGCGAAATCCACCAGGGCAGTTTCTCGCGCTCGATCAGCCTGCCGGTGAACGTCGACGCTGGCAGGGCGACGGCGAAATTCAAGGACGGCGTACTTGAGCTGAGTTTCCCCAAGATCGAGGCGGCCAAGCGGCGATCCATCAAGATCGAGGGTTGATGCATTCGAGGGGCACGGCCGCGTCCGCGGCCTGCCGAGGCGGGCGTGATCACGCAGCATGCAGCGCACTCTCGCCCGCCGGTTCCTCGCTGACATGCTGCTCGCGCGCCTGGCCACGTAAATCGTCGTCCACGGCGCGATTCGCGTGTGCCGCCATGTGCTGCTCCGCCGGTAGTAATCATCACGCGTAAACATTAAGCATAATTCGCATGACGCCTAAGAATGTCGAGCTAGGCCTTAGGTCGGACAGTATTTTTATTTTCTCGTCGGTATACTCGCTTGGGCATGCAGTGTGGAGCTGGCGCCGATTGCGCGCCTGTCCCGCGATCAGATCAGGCCGCGGAGGCGTGTCTGATCCATAACGGTACGCGGCGTGACCGGACGGGACGGCGGTCTCTGCAGGCTGCGAGATTAACCGAACACCCATCGCGTGGGCGGTTCGAACCATCGTTGGATCGCCAGGGATGGCGCCATGACCCGGTCATGGTTATCCAATGGATTGGAGGAGACGGTTGATCGTCACCGTCTGCGCGATGGGTTCCCTTCCTGCACCTCAGCAAATCCTGGGCAGGGGATCATCCTCGAGTTCCTCGACCATTCGCTCCCCGCCGAGGGAGGTTTCCAGGATCACGCCGTTCTCGCCCGAGACGACTGCCCCGATGATCGCGGCGCCTTCGCCCGCGGGCAGTGTGCGCCATGCCCCGCGCAGGGCCTCCGCCTGCGCGCGCTCAACGACCGCGACGATGCGTCCCTCGCAGGCGAGATAGAGCGGATCATAGCCCAGCATGTCGCACACGGTCTGCACCGCCGGCCGGACCGGAATGGCATCCATGCGCAGGCGGACGCCCAGACCGCTGGCGCGGGCGACGTCGTGCATCACGGTCGCGAGGCCGCCGCGCGTCGGGTCGCGCATGAAGCGCAGGCCCGGAAAGGCGAGCGCCGCGCGCGCGAGCGGAAGGACGCTGGCCGAGTCGGAGCGCAGCTCACCCTGGAGGCCGAACTGCCCGCGCGCGAGCATCACCGCGACGGCATGGTCGCCGACCGGTCCGCTGACGACTATGGCGTCGCCGTCCAGTATGCGCCGCGGGTCGAGCACGTGGTCGCCGAGCCGGCGGCCGATCCCGGTCGTGATCAGATACAGCCCGCCGCCCTCGCCGCGCGGCACCACCTTGGTATCGCCGGTGACGACGCGCACCGGGACTTCGCGCGCTGCGGCGGCCAGGCTGGCGACGATGCGCGCGAGCCGGCGCCGGCCGAAGCCTTCCTCGATGATCGCCCCCAGGCTGAGATAACAGGGTTCCGCCCCGGCGACCGCGAGGTCATTGACGGTCCCGTGCACGGCCAGTGCGCCGATGTCACCGCCGGGATACTCCGCCGGCTGGACCGTGAAGCAGTCGCTGGTCATGACCAGCCTGTCCGCGCTGAAGGCGAGCGTCACCGCATCAAGAGCGGTATCGAGGCCGTCCAGAGTGCGCGCGAAGACCTCCTCGATCAGTTCGCGCATCAGACGGCCGCCGTTGCCGTGCGCGAGGCCGATGGGCTGGTCGGCCTCCGAGAGGGAGGCCTCAACGTCTGACGGCGTGAGGTCGGTGTCGGGCATGGTCGCGTGATTATCTCACGCCGGCTGCACTGCGCGCGCGCCGGCGGTCTCCCGATACAGCGCCTCGATGACCTGGCCGTAGCTCAGGCCGGCATCGTTGTACGGTACCTGGACGCACAGGCGCACCTCGAAGCCGGCAGCGGCGAGCCGGGCGCAGACCCGTTCGGTCAGGAGCCGGTTCTGGAACACCCCGCCGCCAAGGCCGACGGTGAACTCGCCAAAGCGCGCGCGCGCCGCCTTCGCCTGTGTGAGCAGGGCCTGTGCGAGGCTGGCATGAAACAGCCCCGCGCGGCGCGCGACGGTCAGCGCATCATCCGTCAGCATCGGCAGCAGCGGCGCCCAGTCCGCGATGTGCAGGTCGCCCGCCGCTGTTGTAAGCGGCAAAGGAATGAAATCGTCGGTAGGCTCCGCCGCCGCTTCCAGCAATGCGGGGCCGTGGCCTTCGTAGCTGGCGCGGGAGAGCCGGCCGGTCAGCGCCGCGGCGGCGTCGAACAGCCGCCCGACGGAGGACGTTGCCGGACAGTTGAGTCCCTGCTCCCAGGCGTGCCGCAGCAGCCCGCCGTCCTGCGGCGCGTGTCTCCACGGGAAACCGCTCTCCCAGCACAAGGACAGCGCGCTGCGCCACGGTTCGCGCGCGGCGCGTTCACCGCCGGGCAGGCGGAACGGGCGGAAGCTTGCCACGTGCCGCCAGTCGCCCGGATGCCCGAGCAGGGCCTCGCCGCCCCACAGTGTGCCGTCCGCGCCCAGGCCGAGACCGTCCCACGCGAACACCAGCCAGCGCCTCTCCGCCGGATGCTCGCCCGCCAGCGCCGCGGCGTGGGCGTGATGGTGGAATACCTCGAGGACAGGCAGCCCGCTTGCATGCGCCCAGCGGCGGCTGGCGTAGCCCGGATGGCGATCGCACACGACAGCCTGTGCCTCTACGCCATAGAGGGCCTGCAGATCCGCGATGGTGCGCTCGAAGGCCGCGCGGCTGCGCGGCGCCTCCAGGTCGCCGATGTGGGCGGAGATCACGACGCGCCGGTCCCAGGCCAGCGCGACGGTGCTCTTGATGTGGCCGCCCACCGCGAGCAGCGGGCGGCGCAGGGCGCAGGGCAGTTCGAGTTCCAGCGGACTGAGGCCGCGCCCGAGCCGCAGCGGACGCGCCGCGCCCGCAATGACGCGCAGCACGGGATCGTCCGCGCGGTGTGCGATCGGACGGTCATGATGCAGCCAGGCCTCGGCGACATGGCCCAGGCGCGGCGCGACCTCATCCTGCGTGGTCAGCACCGGCTCGCCGCTTGCATTGGCGGAGGTCGCGATCAGGGGACCGCCTAAGCCGTCCAGCAACAGGTGGTGCAGCGGGCTGTAGGGAAGCATCGCGCCGATCTCGGACAGTCCGGGCGCGATCGCGTCCGGCAGATCCGTCGAAGGCGATTTCGCCGTCAGCAGGATCGGGCGGGCGGAGGAGCGCAGCGCCGCTTCATGCGCGGCGTCGATACGGAGGTGGCGGCGCGCCGAGGCCAGCGCGGCATCCTCCGGAAACATCACCGCCAGCGGCTTGTCGGGTCGATGTTTGTCACGACGCAGGCGGGCGATCGCGCCGGCGTCGCGCGCGTCGCACACGAGATGATAACCGCCGACGCCCTTGACGCCGACGATCATGCCCGCGCGCAAGGCGCTGATACAGGCGTCGAGCGCCTCCGCGTCCCGCGCGGCCGGCGCGCCGTCCCGGCCGGCGAACTCGAGGCGCGGCCCGCACGCATGGCAGCCGATCGGCTGCGCGTGGAAGCGACGGTCGTCCGGATCGGCGTATTCGCGCGCGCATGCCGCGCAGAGCTGGAAGGCGCTCAGCGTGGTATGCGGCCGGTCATATGGCAGGCGGTCGATCGCGGTAAAACGCGGCCCGCAGGCGGTGCAGTTGATGAAGGGATGGCGATAGCGCCGGTCGGCCGGGTCGCGCAGTTCGGCGAGGCAGACCGGGCAGGGCGGCAGATCGGGAGGCAAGTGGACATCGTGCGGCGAGTGTTCCCGGCTCGCACGGATGGAGAAGCCGCGCACCGGCTGCACTTCGGCGCCGGCAGCGGAGATCAGCTGCGGGCGTGCCAGCGGCGGGGCCTCCAGCAGCAGTGCGGCGCCGAAGGCCTCGAGCCGGGTCGGCCGACCCTGCGCGAGGATTTCAACGCGGCCGTGTTCATTCCTGATCCATCCCTCGATGTCGAACCGGCCGGCGAGGCGGTAGACGAAGGGGCGATAGCCCACGCCCTGTACCCGCCCGCCGATCACCCAGCGCCGGGCGATGCGTTCATGAGTCGTCGTCGGCTCCGGGAGGGGTGGCTCATCTGCGTCCGGTCGGATGTGTGTGCTCGTCAGGTGGCCTACCATGCTACCGCATCTACCCGGCGGCGCATCGCGGCAGTTCGATTATGCGGATTATTGAGCAGTAATTCATTTAGTTGTTTCAATTTCATCATGACAGGTCGAGTTGTCGGGCAGGGCCGTTTCCACACCGGCTGCGAGGCAGGCTATGATCAGGGACGGCGGGATCCCGAATCACCAAACCATGATGCGAGGCGAGGAATGAGCGAGCATGTCTACAAGCTGATCGAATTGACCGGTTCTTCCCGTCAGGGGATCGAACCTGCGATAGAAAATGCCGTCACGCGCGCGGCGAAGACCGTGCGCAATATGCGCTGGTTCGAGGTCATCAACATGCGGGGGCACATCGAGAACGGCAAGGTCGCGCATTACCAGGTGACCATCAAGGTCGGCTTCACGCTGGAAGACTGAGCCGTCCGGTCCCGGCCGCGCGCAGCCCGTGATCACCGACATGGCCGGGCCGGGCTCCCAGGTAGTACCGCGCTGGGAACATTTTTCCCATGAGGCCGATATCGGCCTGCGCGGCATGGGGCGCACCCTGGCGGAGGCTTTCGAGCAGGCGGCGCTGGCCCTGACGGCGGTGATCGTCGACCCGGCCGACGTCGCGACCCGCGAGCAACTTCAAATCCGGTGCGAGGCACCGGACGACGAGCTGCTGCTGGTGGAATGGCTGAACGCCTTGATCTATGAGATGGCAACGCGCCGCATGCTGTTCGGGCGCTTCGAGGTTGAGATCGATGCGCACCGCCTGCACGCGCGGGCGTGGGGAGAGCCGGTGGAGGTCGCGCGCCATCAACCCACCGTTGAGGTGAAGGGGGCGACCTACACCGCGCTCAGGGTGGCGGCGGAAGCGCAGGGCGTGTGGCTGGCGCAGTGCGTGGCCGACGTCTGAACGGCATAACCGACGGGAAAATCACCCTACCATGGACCTGGCCCGATTCGTCAAGCGCACCGATTTCAGCTGGGAGATCCCGCGCCGCGGCGACATGCGCGTGCCGGTGGTGATCTACGCCGACGAGACGCTGCTGCGGGCGATGGACGACAAGGTGGGCGAGCAGGCGATCAACGTGGCCTGCCTGCCCGGCATCGTCGAGGCCTCGTATGTCATGCCGGACGGGCACTGGGGTTACGGTTTCCCGATCGGCGGCGTGGCGGCCTTCGATCCCGCCGAGGGCGGGGTGATTTCAGCGGGCGGGGTCGGTTTCGACATCTCCTGCGGCGTGCGTGCATTGCACACCGGATTGACGCGCAGCGAGGTCGAGGCAGACGCCACCGCGCTGGCCGATGCGCTGTACCGCAGCATCCCCGCCGGCGTCGGCAGCACCGGGCGCGTGCATCTGGATGAGCGGGAGATGGACGAGATGCTGCGCGGCGGCGCGCAATGGGCGGTCGCGCGCGGCTACGGCCTGCCGGCGGATCTCGCGCGCGTGGAGGAGCACGGCTGCATGGACGGCGCCGATCCGGCCTGCGTGTCGGCGCGCGCCAGGCACCGCCAGCGCGACGAGATGGGCACGCTCGGCTCCGGCAACCATTACCTGGAGGTGCAGGCGGTCACCGCGATCTACGACGCAGCGGCCGCCACCGCCTACGGCCTCGCCCTTGACGAGATCGTCATCTCGCTGCACTGCGGCTCGCGCGGCCTCGGTCACCAGATCGGCACCGAGTTTCTCAGGGATATGGCCATCGAGGCGCCGCGCCACGGCATCGCCTTGCCGGACCGCGAGCTGGCCTGCACGCCGCTGGGTTCTCCGCTCGGCAAGGCCTATCTCGGCGCCATGCGCGCCGCGATCAATTGCGCGCTTGCCAACCGGCAGATCCTGACGCACCTGACCCGCGAGGCGGTGGCCGGTGTGTTTCCGGAGGCCGTGCTCAGCCTGCTCTACGACGTGTCGCACAACACCTGCAAGGAGGAGACGCACGAGGCGGGCGGGCGCCGGCGGCGCCTGTTCGTGCATCGCAAGGGCGCCACGCGCGCCTTCGGCCCCGGGCATCCCGCGCTGCCGGAGACATTGCGCGCCACCGGCCAGCCGGTGCTGATCGGTGGTTCGATGGGGACCGCCTCCTACATCCTCGCCGGCGTCACCGCGAGCGAGACCCTCTCATTCAGTTCTGCCTGCCACGGCGCCGGGCGCGCCATGAGCCGGCACGCGGCGTCACGCCAGTGGCGCGGCCGGCAACTGGTGGACGAGCTGGCGCGCCGGAACATCCTGATCCGCAGTCCGAGCCTGCGCGGTGTGGCGGAGGAGGCGCCCGGCGCCTACAAGGATGTGACGCAGGTGGTGGACGCGGCGGAGCGGGCCGGGCTCGCGCGCAAGGTCGCGCGTCTCGAGCCGCTGGTGTGCGTAAAGGGTTGAAACGCCGTTCAGCCGTCGCCGTAGAGCCGGTCGGTGCGTGCGGCCAGGATGAAGTCGTTGCGGTGCAGCCCCTTGATCTTGTGCGACCACCAGGTGACGGTCACCTTGCCCCAGGCGGTCTGGATGTCGGGGTGGTGGAACTCCTTTTCGGCCAGCATCCCGACCTTGACAGTGAAGGCGAGCGCGTCGACGAAATTGCGGAAGCTGTACGCACGCTCGAGCTGATCGATGCCGTCACGCGTGACGATACGCCAGGCGGGGATCTGGGGCTGGAATTCGGCGATCTCTTCCGGCGTCACCGTTGGCGCACCGGCGCGGCATGCCTCGCATTTGATCTCGGCCAGTCCTGTCATTGCGCCCTCCCGTATTGTCCGTCGCGGCGATGGAGTCTGATATGATCCCTGCGCGAGCGTCGCGCGCAGGCCTGTTAGTATAGGCAGTGGCACGTGCCGTGTGAATCGCGATGCATATTATTCGACATGAGAAATAACATGTAACTGAATAATATATATCGTTATAACTTCATGTAATTTTCTCCAGTTCCAGCGCCGGCGTTGGTCAATGTGCGCCAGAATTAGCGCTGGCCGTATCTCTGTGGTGTGAAAAGGATGGGCATGGATCGATTGAAGGAACTGGCGCCCGAGGCGCTGTACAGGCGTTGCGACCCGGCGCAGTTCAGCTTCGAGACCACGGCGGAACTCAGCGGCGGCGGGATCATCGGGCAGGAGCGGGCGATGGAGGCGCTGCAGTTCGGTGTCGGGATCCGCCGCGAGGGTTACAACCTGTTCGTGCTCGGCCCTCCGGGCATCGGCAAATATTCCGTGGTGCGCCACTACCTCGAGAGCAGCGCCGGGACGGCACCGCCGCCGCCGGACTGGTGTTACCTGCACAACTTCGAACGGCCGGACAGGCCGCGTGCCGTCAGGCTGCCCGCCGGGCGCGGACAGGCCCTGCGCAAGGACATGGAACAGCTCGTGGATGACCTGCGCAACGTCATCCCGGTCAGCTTCGAGACCGAGGAATACCATACACGTGTGCGCGAGATCGAGGAGGCGTTCAAGGATCAGCGCGAACAGGCGCTGGCCGAGCTTTCCGGCGAGACCGAGTCGCGCGGCATTGCACTGATACGGACACCCGGAGGGTTTGCCTTCGCCCCCGTGCGCGACGGCGAGGTGATCAAGCCCGAGGATTTCGAGCGCCTGCCGGACGAGGAGAAGCAGCGCATCGAGTCCGCGGTGGAGGAACTGCAGGGCAAGCTGGCCAACATCCTGCGCCAGACGCCGAAGTGGCAGCGCGAATCCCGCGACAGGATCAAGGCGCTCGACCGGGAGGTGGCCCTGTTCGCCGTCGGACACCTGATCGAAGAGGTGAAGAAGAAATACCGTGACATCGACGCGGTGCCGGAGCATCTCGATGCGGTGCAGAACGACGTGATCGAGCACCTGCATGAATTTCGCAGCCAGGAGGAGGCGCCGAACATCCTCGGCATCGCACTGACCGAAAAGCCCTCATTTCGCCGCTACACGGTGAATCCGCTGATAGACAACGGTAGCGTGCAGGGCGTTCCCGTGATCTATGAAGATACGCCGCTCTACCAGAACCTGGTCGGGCGGGTGGAGCATCTGACCCACATGGGCGCGCTGGTGACCGATTTCACGCTGATCAAGCCGGGTGCGCTGCACCGCGCCAATGGCGGTTACCTGATCCTCGACGCCAAGAAGCTGCTGACCGAGCCCTACGCATGGGAGGGCCTGAAGCGCGCCCTGTACGCGCGCGAGGTGCGCATCCAGTCGCTCGGGCAGATCTACAGCTACGTGAGCACCGTATCCCTCGATCCCGAGCCCATACCGATTGATCTCAAGGTGGTCCTGCTGGGTGACCGCTACCTCTATTATCTGCTGCAGGCCTACGATCCCGATTTCATCGAGCTGTTCAAGGTGACGGCCGAGTTCGAGGACCGTGTCGAGCGCACGCAGGAGAACAACCGCCTGTATGCCGGGATGCTGGCCACGCTGGCGCAGCGCGAGGGGCTCCATCCTCTCGACCGGTCCGCGGTGGCGCGCATCATCGAGCATTGCGCGCGGCAGGCGGAAGACGCGGAACGGCTGTCCATCCACATGCTGGGCACGAACGACCTGCTGCGCGAGGCGGACTACTGGGCGCGGCAGGCCGCGCGCGCGGTGATCACGCGCGCCGATGTGCAGCATGCGATCGACATGCAGATCCGCCGCGTGGACCGGATTCGCGGGCAGGTGCAGGAAAACATCCTGCGCAACCTGATCCTGATCGACACTTCAGGCGCACAGGTCGGCCAGGTGAACGCCCTCTCGGTCATCGACCTCGGCAATTTCAGCTTCGCCCAGCCGACGCGCGTCACCGCCAGCGCGCGCATGGGGGAGGGTGAGGTCATCGACGTCGAGCGCGAGGCGGAGCTCGGCGGGTCGATCCACTCGAAAGGCGTCATGATCCTCACCTCGCTGCTTGCCGCGCGTTATGCGCAGGACCGCCCGCTCTCGCTCTCGGCGAGCCTGGTGTTCGAGCAATCGTACGGCATCATCGACGGCGACAGCGCATCCGTCGCCGAATTCAGCGCGCTGCTGTCCATACTGTCGGGCGCGCCGATCGAACAGCGGCTTGCGGTGACCGGTTCGGTGAACCAGCACGGGCAGGTCCAGGCGATCGGCGGCGCGAACCAGAAGATCGAGGGTTTCTTCGACATCTGCCGCGCGCGCGGCCTGGACGGCACGCACGGCGTGATCATCCCGGCGTCGAATACGGCGCACCTGATGCTGCGCGAGGACGTCGTCGAGGCCGTGCGCGGAGGCCTGTTCCACGTCTATCCGGTCGAGACCGCCGACGAGGCGGTCACCCTGCTGACCGGCGTTCCCGCCGGGGTGCGTGACGCGCATGGCGACTATCCGGCCGGGAGCGTGAATGGTCGGGTCGAGGCGCGCCTGCGCGATTTCGCGGATCTGCGCCACGAGTTCGCCAAACCGGTTCCGGACGGACATGACCATGACGACACCGCCGCTTGAGGCGATGTTCAAGCGCATCCTGCTGCCGCTGGACGCCGGCGCGGCGGACGCCGCAAGCCTGGAGGCGGCCATCCGTCTCGCCGCGCGTTTCCGCGCCGAGGTCGTCGGGATATTCGTCGAGGACGAGGATCTGATGCGCCTCGCGGCGCTGCCGTTCGCGCGCGAGACAGCCCCCCTGTCCGCAGTGACACGCCGGCTCGATCCCGACGCCATGGCGCGTGCCCTGCGCGCACGCGCGGAAGTCCTGCGCGCCCGGCTGCAGGAGCGGGCGCTGGAGGCGCAGGTGGCATGGTCGTTCCGCGTAGTGCAGAGCGGGTTGCTGGCGGAGCAGCTCGATGAATCCGTGGCCAGCGATCTCCTGATACTGGAAATCGGCGGCCGCCGGACGGTCCGCGTGACCGGGCGCATCTTCTCCCGCGGCGCATGCACCGTCTGGCTGCGCCGCGCGTTTGTCGCAGACGGACGACCGGTCGTCGCGCTGTTCGACGACTCCCCCTCGAACCGGCGTGTGCTCGCGGTCGCGAGCCAGTTCGCGCACCGCGACGGCAAGCACCTGCTCGTAATGGTGTCCGCCGGAGACCAGGCGGAATTCGAACGCCGGGCCGGACAGGCTGGCGAAGCGCTTGCCGCGGACGGCGTGGAGGCGGAGTTCCAGCCGCTCGCGCGCGAGGCGGCGACGGATCTGATCCAGGTCGTGGCGGCAGCCCGGGGCAAGCTGCTGGTGATCGGACGCGACAGTCCGCTGGCCTCGGGCGCGGCCTATCAGCGCCTGCTGGAGAATCTGCCCTGTGAGGTCGTTCTGGCGGGCTAGTGCGGCTGCGCTGCGTCCGCCCCGGCCGTTCCGGCGTCCACCAGCGGGACGAAGGCCACGGGCAGGATGCTGCGGCGGTGGATCTCACCGGCCGCGTCCCTGGTGATCAGCACCAGGTCCTGCGTCGCGTAACGCTGGCCGACCGGGATCATCATGCGGCCGCCGGGTTTCAGCTGGTCGAGCAGCGCCGGCGGGATTTCGGGCGCGGCGGCGGTGACGATGACGGCGTCGTAGGGCGCGTGCGCCTCCCAGCCCCGATGGCCGTCGCCGGTGCGCAGCTCGACGTTGCGATAGCCGAGCTGTTCGAGGTGAGCACGCGCCGTGCGCGCGAGTTCCGGCAGGTTTTCCACGCTGTAGACCTTCTGCGCAAGCTGCGCCAGAACCGCGGCCTGGTAGCCCGAGCCGGTGCCGATCTCGAGCACCACGTCGCCGGGCTGCAGGTCGAGCATGTCGGTCATCAGGGCGACGATGAAGGGCTGCGAAATCGTCTGTCCGAGACCGATCGAGAGCGGACGGTTTTCGTAGGCGAAGGGCTCCATTTCGCGCGGCACGAAGCGGTGGCGCGGCACGGCATCCAGCGCGGCGAGGACGCGCGGGGACAGCGTGTCGCGTCCGGTGGCGACGGCGCAGCTGCGCATGTCCGCCTCGATCTCCTCCAGCATGCGCCGCCGCGCGCGCACAAGCTTTGCCTCAGGCATGGGCCGCATCCGGTTTCACGACCTGATGCGCACGGCGAGGACGTCGCAGGCGGCGTGATTCAGCACGGAGCTCGCCGTACTGCCGAGCAGACGCCCCAGACCGTGCCTGCCGTGGGATCCGAGCACGATCAGATCCACGCTGTGGGCGTCGGCAAAATCCACGATCTCCTGATGCGGCGCCCCGAGGCGAACATGCCGCGTCATGCCTGCGGAAGATTCGATCTTTCGTGCAAAGGCCTCCAGGGACAATTCTCCGCGCCTGATCAGCTCGTCCTCGTCCACCAGCAGGGCGGGTGAGGGGAGGAGGTCGTCGGCGAAGCCGAGCGGAGGGAGGAAATCGACCACGTGCAGCAGGCTCATCACGGCCGAGTTCTGCCGGGCGATCGCGGCGGCGCGGCGGGCGACCTGCGCCGAGGCCTCGGAGAAGTCGACGGCGATCAGGAGATGGCTGTAGTGCATGGGTGTACCCTCAGGGCTGATGGTTTACGGACGCGATCCCATTTCAACAGCTTCGACCGGCCGGGGCAATCGGCCCGCGTCATGCGCCGGCCTCCGCCCCGGCAGGCCGGCGGGACTGCCGGCGCACGCCTGCCGCCCACCAGATCCGGCAGGCGCCCTCGTCGGACACCATGCAGGGGCCGACCGGCGTGTGCGGAGTGCAGCCGCGGCCGTACAGCGCACACGCATCGGGTGCGATGCGTCCGAGCACGACGCGCGCGCAATCGCAGCCGGGCGGCATTTCCCCCGCGCGGCGCCGCGAACGGTCCAGTTCGACGCGGAAGTGCCGGCGCGCATCCAGCCGTGACCAGGCGGGGCGGAGGCGGTAGCCGGAGTGCGGGATCACTCCGATGCCGCGCCAGCTGGCGTCGGCGATTTCCATGACTTCGTCCAGGCAGCGGCGTGCCCCCGGGTTGCCGCCGGGCCGCACGGTTTCCGCATAGGCGTTGTCGACGAAGCAGCGCCGCTCCAGTGCCTGGCGCAGGACCGAATAGATGCCCGCCAGCAGCGAGGCGGTGGTGAATCCCGCGACGGCCACCGGCAGGCCGTGGCGTTCGGCGACGAATTCCCATTCCTCCGGTCCCATCACCGTCGCCACGTGTCCCGGCGCGATCAGGGCGTCGATGCCGGCCGTGCCGGTTTCGAGCAGCATGGCCACCGCGGGCCAGGTGCGCCGGCAGGACAGCAGGAGCGTGAGATTGTCCGGCACCCCCTGCAGCAGCGCCGCCGTCACCGGCGCGGTGGTGGTTTCGAATCCGGTGGCGAAGAACACCACATGCCGGCCGGCGTTTTCACGCGCGATCGCGACGGCCTCCTGCGGCGAGGCGACGGGGCGGACATCGGCCCCCGCGGCGCGCGCCTCGGCGAGTGAGCGCAGATCCCCGCGGACGGAGTTGGCGGGCACTCGCAGCATGTCGCCGAAGGCGACCAGCGTGATGTCGGGGCGTCGCGCCAGTTCGATGGCGGCGTGGATGTCCTCCTCCGGACAGATGCACACGGGGCAGCCGGGGCCGGGGATCAGTTCGATTGCCGCGGGCAGGACCGTGCGCAGGCCTCCCATGGTCAGCGCGCGCTCGTGTCCGCCGCAGACGTTCATGATGCGAAAGGGGCCGGGCATGGGCAGTCCGCGGATGCGTTCCAGCCACCCGGCGGCCTCGTCCCGTGGGGGCGTCGTGTTCATGTACGCAGCTCCACGCCGGTCAACAGGAGTTCCGCGCCGTTCAGGATGCGGACCTCTCCGTTGCCGCAGCGGCCGCAGCACGGCTGTTCGGCGACGGTCACGGATTCCGCCCCGCACGCGGGGCAATGCACGCGCAGTTGTTCGGTCACGATCTCGATGCGCGCGTCCTGCGCCGGGGTGCCGCGGGCAATGAGCGGGAAGTCGTCGATGAGGTGGACGGGGTCGATGCGGCTGAGCGGTCCCAGGCGCAAGGTGATCGCGGTTACCGCTTTGGCGTCGCGGCTGCGCGCGATATCGAGCACCTGGGCGAGCAGGCGGCGGCAGAGGGAGGTTTCATGCATGGTCAGCGTCGTTGCTGCATGGCGTCGTGGAGTTCCCATGCGGTGCGCGCCTCGCCCGGGCGGACCGTCTGGATGGCGCAGCCGACGTGGACCAGCACGAAGTCGCCGATCACCGGCAGATCCGGCCGGAGCATGAACAGGCTGACCTCGCGTTCGATGCCGCCGGCCTCGCAGCGGGCGCGGTCGCCGTCGATCGCGATGATGCGCATCGGTATTCCCAGACACATAACGCGCCGCTGTCCTCTTCCCCGGATATACCTATAATAGGCCATGAGCCCGGACCGGCGTAATGCCCGCCAGATGAATATCGAGACAAGCCGTGAGTGAACCCCGTTTTCTGCCCCGCGCCGGTCTGCAGGCCCTGATCGATGCCCTGACGGGTGCCGGATATGAATGCGTCGGCCCCCGCGTGCGCGACGGCGCGATCGTCTATGAGCCGATGGCAAGCGCGGATGAACTGCCGCACGGGCTGAATGACCGGCAGGCGCCCGGTGAATACCGCCTGGAGGCGGCCGCAGGCGCGCGCAATTTCGCCTGGGCGAACGGGCCGCAGGCCCTGAAGCCGCTGTTGTTCGCACCGCGCGAGTCCCTGTGGACGGTCGCACGGGACGCGCGGGGCCGGTTGATGTTTGAGCCGGCGCAGCCCGTTGCGCGGCCGCGCGCCGTGCTGGGGGTGCGGGCCTGCGACCTGGCGGCGCTGCGTCTGCAGGATGCCCATTTCCGGGACGGGCCGCACCCCGACCCCGCTTACGGTGCGCGGCGCGATGCGCTGTTCCTGATCGCAGTGCATTGTACGCATCCGGCCGCGACCTGCTTCTGCGCTTCCACCGGCGACGGCCCGCGCGCTGACTCCGGCTATGATCTCGCGTTGTCCGAGCTCGACGACGGCTTCCTCGTCGAGGCGGGCAGTGTCGCGGGCGCCGTGATCCTGCGGCGGCTGCCGACCGCCGATGCGACACAGCGCCAGCGAGAGACGGCTGCGCGCGAGATCGAGGCCGGCGCTCAGGCGCAACAGCGTGCGCTGCCCGGCACCGATCTGCAGCGCCTCCTGTTCGAGCGGCTCGACCATCCGCGCTGGGACGAGGTGGCGCAGCGTTGTCTGTCCTGCGCGAACTGCACCTCGGTCTGCCCCACCTGCTTCTGCTACAGCGAACATGACAGTCCCCGCCTGGACGGCGGGGAGAGCGAGCACTATCGCGAGTGGGATTCCTGCTTCACCTTCGGCCACAGCTATATCCACGGCGGCGCCGTGCGCAGCGGCACGCGGGAACGCTACCGCCAGTGGCTGACGCACAAGCTCGGAGGCTGGCACGAGCAGTACGGCCGCTCCGGCTGTGTCGGCTGCGGCCGCTGCATCACGTGGTGCCCGGTCGGCATCGATATCACGGAAGAGGCGGGGGCGGTCTGTGCGGACTGAACCCTGGGAAAGCCCGCATACGCCGCAGGAGGCCGAGATCGTCGAGCGCCTCGACGAGTCCGATACAGTATTCACGCTCAAGCTGCGGTTCACCGACACTGCGCGGCATGACGCCTACGATTTCGAGCCGGGACAGTACAACATGCTGTATCTGTACGGCGTCGGCGAGGTGCCGATCTCGATCGTATCCGACCCTGAACACGACGATCTGCTCGACCACACTATCCGCCGCGTCGGCCGCGTCACCGAGGGCATCGCGGCCCTGCGCCCGGGCGACCGCCTCGGGGTGCGCGGACCCTATGGACGCGGCTGGCCGCTGCGTGCGCTGGAAGGGAAGGACGTACTGGTTGTCACCGGAGGACTGGGTTGCGCGCCGAGCGTGTCGGTGATCCAGTATATGATGCGGCGGCGCGCCCGGTTCGGGGCCGTCACGATTCTGCAAGGTGTCAAGCACTACAATGACCTCCTGTGGCGGCAGCGCTACGAGGAATGGGCGTGCGTCCCGCGGACACGGGTGCTCTTTTCCGCGGATGTCGGCGGGCCGATCTGGCCCTGGCACGTCGGACCGGTCACCGGGCTGTTCGAGCACATCGAGATCGATCCGCAGCATACGCTCGCGCTGCTGTGCGGCCCCGAGGGAATGATGGCGGCCACCGTCAAGGCGCTGCGCAAGCGCGGCCTCGCGGACTCATCCATCTGGCTCAGCCTGGAGCGGAGCATGCACTGCGCCGTGGGGCAGTGCGGGCACTGCCAGCTCGGCGGCAAGTTCGTCTGCAAGGACGGCCCGGTGTTCCGCCATGACGAGATCGAACCGCTATTTTCAGTTAAAGGTTTATGATTTTTCAATGAGATGAATATAGAATCTCGTCCAAAACCTGATGTATCTGCCGGGTCGGCCCGGCCCACGGTCGCGGTGCACAAGTTCACTTCCTGCGACGGTTGCCAGCTCGCCTTCCTGAACCTCGGCGAGGACCTGCTGACACTGTCCGGACTGGTCGAGATCCGGCACTTCGCCGAGGCGGGAATGGTGGAACCCGCGGCCAGGGTGGACATCGCCTTCGTCGAAGGCAGCATCTCCACCCCGGACGAATTCGAGCGCATCCGTGCGATCCGGGCCAACAGCCGCTTCCTGGTCGCCATCGGTGCCTGCGCGACGGCGGGCGGCCTGCAGGCGCTGCGCAACCTCGGCGGGCAGACGCAGGAATGGATGTCCGCGATCTACGCCACGCCCGCCCATATCCGCACGCTGGAGACCTCCACCGCCATCTCCGCCCACATCAAGGTCGATCTCGAATTGTGGGGCTGCCCGGTCAACGGCCGCCAGGTGCTCGCCGCGGTGCGCGCGCTGCTGTTCGGCGTGTTGCCGGAGCGGGAGCATGACAAGGTGTGCCTGGAATGCAAGCGCGAGCGGGCGGTCTGCGTGATGGTGGCGCGCGGCGTGCCCTGCATGGGGCCCGTCACGCTGACCGGCTGCGGCGCCCTGTGTCCGCGTTTCGGCCGCGACTGCTACGCCTGCTATGGCCCCGCCGAGAACGCCAACACCGCAGCCCTCGGGCGGCGCCTCGCCGGGCTGGGGCTCCCGCCCGAGGCGATCGCGCGGCGTTTCCATTTCATCAACAACGGCGCGCCGGTCTTCCTCGAGGCGGGACGGCGCGCCTCCGCACACGGGGCGGACGATGCCTGAGGAGCGCGACATCCGCATCAACGTCCCGGTGCTGGCGCGGGTCGAGGGGGAGGGCGCGCTGCACCTGCGCATCCAGGACGGCCGCATCGCGGAGCTCGGCCTGCGCATATTCGAACCGCCGCGGCTGTTCGAGAGGTTTCTGGTCGGGCGCGACTGCCGCGAGGTGCCCGACATGGTCGCGCGCATCTGCGGCATCTGCCCGGTCGCCTATCAGATGAGTGCGGTGCACGCCCTCGAATCCATCCTGGGCATCGATCCCGGCCCCTGGGTGCGTGCGATGCGGCGCCTGCTCTATTGCGGCGAATGGATCGAGAGCCACAGCCTGCACATCCACCTGCTCGCCGCGCCGGATTTCCTCGGCTTCGCGAGCGCGCCCGAGATGGCGCAGACCCATGCCGCCGAGGTGCGGCGCGGGCTGCGGCTGCAGGCCGCGGGCAACGAGATCATCCGCACGCTGGGCGGCCGCTCGGTGCATCCGGTCGGCGTCTGCATCGGGGGCTTCCATCACGCCCCGGCGCGGGAGGCGATGCACGCGCTTCTGGCGAAGCTGCGCGGCGCCATACCGGACGCCGAGGACCTCGTCGCCTGGTGCGCGCAGCTGTGCAGGGAGGGCGAGGAACGCCCGACCACCTGTGTCGCGCTGCGGCACCCCGCGGAGTATCCGATGAACGAGGGCAGGCTGACGACCAGTACCGGCCTGGCCTTCTCCAGCGATGACTTCGCCTCCCATATCGAGGAGTTCCAGGTCCCGCATTCGACCGCCCTGCACGCGCTGCTGCACGGCGAACCCTATCTGGTCGGTCCGCTCGCGCGCCTCAATCTCAATCATGACCGCCTGCCGTCCGCGGTGCGCGGGGCGCTGGAGGCCGCCGGCATGCGCCTGCCCAGCCTCAACATGTTCCACAGCATGCTGGCCCGCGCGGTGGAGATCCTCTACGCGCTGCACGAAGCCGTCCGGCTGCTGGAGGCCTACGAGCCGGTGGAGCGGCCCGCGGCCGCATACCGACCCCGCGCCGGCGTCGGCTGCGCCGCCACCGAGGCCCCGCGCGGGGTCTTGTGGCATCGTTACGAGATCGACGCGGACGGGCTCATCGTGGACGCGCGCATCGTACCCCCCACCAGCCAGAACCAGGCACGCATCGAGGCGGACCTGCGCGCCTCGCTCGAGGCTTTCGGGCTGGAGCGGCCCGCCGGGGAGCTGCGCGCCCTGGCGGAAAGGTCATACGCAACTACGATCCCTGCATCTCGTGCGCGACCCATTTCCTGGACCTCACGGTCGAGCGCCTCTGAAGCCGGCCCGAGTCATCGGCCTGGGTTCGCCGTTCGGAACCGACAGCATCGGCTGGGATCTCGTGGAGGAACTCGCCCGCTGGAACGAACTGCCGCCGGGGGTCGCGGAATTCTCGCGCTGTGGCCGGCCCGACGCCGTACTGCTGGAGACGCTGGGGTCGCCCGGCCTGGTCATTCTGATCGACGCCATGCGCAGCGGGAGGCCGCCGGGGACCGTCCGCTGTTTCGCGGCGGCGGATGTCATGGCCGGCACGGGCATGATTTCGACCCATGACTTTGGCATAAAGTCTGCATTGACATTGGCGGACGCCATCGGCGGGCTGGTCGCGGAAGTACGGGTCTTAGGCGTCGAGATCGCGCCGGAGCCGGGTCCGACAGGGCTCCGCCCAAGACCTCCCGCGGCCTTGTCAGATGCCCGGGGCGGCGTGGAAATTTTAAGTGAAATCAAAAAAATATTAATGAGCACCGTGAAGGAACACGGTTATCTATGACATCCGGCTCTGGTATCATCAAAAACAAAAATCCAGTCGATGGGGAATTACATGCCACATACCAATAACGGGATACAGGAACGTCGCCAGAGTTCTCACCGCATGATCGAGGAACTGGTGGGCGTGCGTGATCACATGCTGTCCCTGTACAGCGAGCTTGCAGCGCAGCATCCTTTCAGGAACGATGGATCGGTGCCGGATCTGCTCGAGCAGTTCTGCCAGCGGCTGATCGATTACACCGCAGACACGCATTTCCGTCTGTACCGCTACGTGGACGAGAAGATCGAGCGGCGGCGGGCGGTGCTGGAAGTGGCCGACAAGATCTACCCGACCATCCTGACCACCACCGATTCGATCCTGGAATTCAACGACAAATACGATTTCGAGAACAAGCGCGAGAAGATCAGCCTTGAAACGCTCGAGCAGGATCTCTCCAGGCTGGGGGAACGGCTCGCCGACCGCATCGAGCTCGAGGACCAGCTCATCCAGGTGCTAAGCAAGGGCCGCGCGTGACGCAATCGTGATTTTCCGGCCTTTTTAGCCGCACGGGCCGCCTGCGCGCCCTTGTGATTCGGTCCTGCACCACCCATGTCATAGCACAGGAGGTGCGGCGATCATCATAACGGGCGGTAGTCTTCATGGTTAGCGTCAGGGACAGGCAGCTGGGCCTTACCAGCAAGGACAGTCTGCAGAGCGAGGGCTGGCTTGCTTCCATCTCCGCGGGCCGGTGTGAGCAGGACATGGCGCTGATCCGGCGTGCCTGCGAGGTTGCCCGGCGCGCCCACGAGGGCCAGCATCGTGCCTCGGGGGAGCCCTATTTCCAGCACTGCATCGCCGTCGCGAACATCCTCGTCGACCTCAATCTTGGACGCCGAAACCCTGGCCGCCGCCGTGCTGCACGATGTCGCGGAGGATACCGGCGTCACCATGGACGAGATCCGCGCCGGGTTCGGCGACACCATCGCGCGCATGGTGGACGGCGTCACCAAGATGAAGCTGATCCGGACCTACAAGAGCCTGCCGGACAGCGACAAGCAGGAGCGGGCCCAGGCGGAAAACCTGCGCAAGATGCTGCTCGCGATGGCGGAAGACGTCCGCGTCGTGCTCATCAAGCTCGCCGACCGCATCCACAACATGCGTACCCTGTCCGCGCTGCCGCTCGACAAACAACAGCGCATCGCCAGGGAGACGCTCGACATCTACGCGCCGCTCGCGAATCGCCTCGGCATCTGGCAGCTGAAATGGGAGCTTGAAGATCTGGCGCTGCGCTACCTCGACGCGCAGCTGTACAAGCGCATTGCCGGCATGCTGGACGAGCGGCGCATCGACCGCGAGCAGTATCTGACGCGTTTCGTCGCGCAGCTGGACGGCGAGCTGAAGAAGATCGGGCTGAACGCCGAGGTCACCGGCCGTCCCAAGCACATCTACAGCATCTGGCGCAAAATGGACCGCAAGAAGATCGGTTACCACCAGATCTACGATATCCGCGGTGTGCGCATCCTGGTCGATTCCCTCCCCGACTGCTACAAGGCCCTCGGCGTCGTGCATGGCCTGTGGCAGTACATCGCGGGTGAATTCGATGACTACATCGCCACGCCGAAGGAGAACAACTACCAGTCGATCCACACCGCAGTGATCGGCCCCGAGGGCAAGACTGTCGAGGTGCAGATACGGACGCGCGAGATGCACGAGCGTAACGAACTCGGCGTTGCCGCCCACTGGCGCTACAAGGAAGGCGTGAAGGACGCAGCCGGTTTCGACCGCAAGGTGGCCTGGTTGCGCCAGCTGCTGGAGTGGAAAGAAGAGATTTCAGACGCAGGGGACTTCGTCGAACGCTTTCGCACCGAGGTGTTCGAGGACAGGGTCTATGTGTTCACGCCGAAGGGCAACGTCGTGGACCTGCCGCGCGGCGCAACACCGCTCGATTTCGCGTATCACATCCATACCGAGATCGGCCACCGCTGCCGCGGCGCCAAGGTCAACGGCCGCATGGTGCAACTGACCACGGCTCTGGATACGGGTCAGCAGGTCGAAATCGTCACCGTCAAGGAGGCGCTGCCCAGCCGGGACTGGCTGAATCCCCACCTGGGATATCTGACAACCTCGCGCGCGCGTGCCAAGGTGCAGCACTGGTTCAGGCAGCAGGATCACGACAAGAACGTGCTCGCCGGTCGCGCCATGCTGGAACGCGAACTGAAACGGCTCGGCCTTGCCAATGTG
>JADJQS010000013.1 GCA_016712635.1 Gammaproteobacteria bacterium
CTGCGAGCCTGAGGGCATATGACCATCCGCCGATGCCGGCGAAGAAGTGCGCTTGTCCGTAGGGTTTGATGTCATCGGGGCTTACGTCCAGGATGCTGCGTTCGTCCACGTCGCCGGCGGCAATGAGTCCGCGCTCGATCAGCACGCGCAACCATGCCGAAGCGTGCGGGTCGTTCTCGTTGTAGTAGGCGGGGCGCGTCAATCTGCTACTCTTTGCTCTGCATGCCGTGCGGACAATAGCGAACACATTCAGCATAGCCAGGACCGCCAGGTTCGCCATAGTCGAATTCTCCGGTCATCAGATCGACAAAAACAGCCTGCGAACAACCCCCCCACCCTAGCGGGCACGCCCGGCCACCTTCTGACTGCCACAATCTAGCGCCGCAACTTACTTCATCTCCGCCAGCAAGTTGCACCGCAGCGGTCAAAAGATCGTCAAGAAACATGTTCCACCAAACTCGTCACTTCGCCAACTACTCCACCAATCGCCCTTGCCGCCGCGCGCGTTCCGATTCCAGCCAGGCGGTTTCCAGCATGCGAATCCAGCGGTCGGATAGATCGAACTGCGCGGCCACCCGGGCGTAGCGCCCTTTGTCAGAGCACGGCAGCTTGGCGAGCGCCTCGATGATCGCCACGTTGCGCTTGCTGCACTCCCAGCGCATGCCCTGGGTGATGTAAATCGTCGATCCGCCGATGGCCAGGCGTACCGCTTCCGATGCCTTGAAGGCGATCTCCCCGGCCTCGCCCGGCGCCACGTCGTTCTCCCTGAGCGCCGCGTCTACCGTCTGCGCGATCAGCGCGAGGATCTCCGGGTAGTCCTCAGACAGTTGGAGCGCCATGCCGTGTCCTGGCCTTCCAGGCCTTGAGGGATTCGATAACCTTGCGGGATTGCTCGTCCGAGAGCCATCCGACCGCCCGCACGCCGGTCTGCCGCTCGATGAAAACGCCCAGCGCCCGCTCAGAACCGTCGCGCACCACGCCGGAGGCCGCCATTTCGAGCCACAGGGCGCGGATTTTCCCGGCCAGCGGATCGGTGGCCGCGCGATGCGCGGCGCGCTTGACGTTCTTGAATCCGCGGCTCTGCAGGTGTTCCAGCACCTTGCGGCGCTGTCCGGCGTCCAGATCGGCCGCCGAGCGCTTCGCGGTCAGCGTGAACAGCATCGTCCGGTAGGTGTCATCGTCCAGCCCGAGCTGCTTCTTCGCGATGTGGATCGCGCCAAGCTCGGCGGTTCGGATGTCAGCCCTGGGCATGGCCCTGCTCGATCCAGTCGACCGTGAGTTCATCGCGAGAAAGGCCGTCGCGCGGCACGAAATCCGTGCAGAACAGCCTGCCGTTCGACGACTCTCGCCACTCGTCGAATCGGCCAGCGAACGACCGCCCGAGGATGCCGCAAAGCTCGTCATCGCTGCACTCGTCCGGGCTGCGCCCCTCGCTCAACGGCTTGTCGCGGCCGCAGTTCGAGCAATTCAGTTCGATGAAACACAGGCCTTCCGAGCTGTTGCTCGGTTGCCAGGGCATCGAGTCTTGGGCGTGTTTCATATCCCGATTCCGAGCTTGTTGTTCCACAGCAGGGTTGCCGCCAGCCTGCCGATCCCGGCGTCCCAGTTTGCCGATGTAGGGCCGCGCGCCGCATTCCTGGCATAACACGGCATAGATCGACGGCAGGCGTTGCTTCGACCCCACGTCGAAAACCGTTACGTCAACGGTTTCGGCTGCGCAAGACGGGTAGGCACACAGCGTGCGTTCCAGTGACTCGTGGTTGTCGTCCATCATTCACCCGCCTGGTTCACGTACCCGGTGACCAGCGCATCCACCAGTCCGGCGGCGATCGTGCGCTCCGGCTTGATAAACACCGCGTCGTCGGCGCCGACCACGCTGCCGCCGATGCGCTTGATGTCAGCGACCGGAAGCATCGCAATCGCGGCCCTGACGAGGAAGTGCTTGCAGCCGATCAGACTCGCCGCCTGCTCTGGCAGCAGGCGTTGGATGCGCTGCATGGCCTTGTCTTCTGCGCGACTGATCGATCAGCGCATGCAGGCGCTTGTGCGCTTGCGCCGCCTCATCGGTGGCGGCGGCGAATTGAGCGACGCGAGGCTTGACGATCGCCTCGATGTCCGCGTTCAGGTTCCGGCGCAGGCCGTCCAACGCCGCGCACCTTTCGGCCAAGTCGCGGGCCGCGGCTTCGATCTGCTCCATTTGACTCATCGATCTTTCCCGTTTGATTGAAAATCGTTGCAGGTTGCCTTCGACAGCGAGCGAAACCCGTTTTGCTTGCACCATGCGAAGTAGCGTTTCTCGATGCGCCACTCCATGTGGGCGCACTTCAGGCAGACGCGGGTCGCATCCTGCCCGCTCTCCACCCAGCCGACCGACGCCTTGACTGCTTCGATCGTGCTCATGTCGGCAGGCTCAACTGGCCGATCAATGTGGGCAGCGGCATGCGGCGCATGGCCGACTCCAACAGGAGCGAGTGCATCGCACGACTTCGCAGGAAGCGACACGTCTCCTCGACCTCCTCGGCCCGCTCGCCAATGAAGTACCCGTCGGCCGGCTTGCCGCACAGCGCGATACCGTCGAACCGCGCCTGGGTGATGAGCTTGCGCAGTTGGCGCAGATCGCAACCCAGATAGGTCGCCAGGTCCGCCGCGGAGATGCCGCGGCCCGCCCCCACATGGCCGCCGGTGTACAACACCTGCAGCATCTCACTCATTGTCGGTGTCATCGTTTCCGTCCTGTGTGCCCGGCGCTCTCGCCGCAAAGCCCTTCAAGAAGTCCCTGATCTCGGTCGGCATCGCGCGAGAGGGCGCCGACTCTTCTGTTTGCACCATCCTTGGCGTGTAGCGCCGCTGCGCTTCCTGCTGCGCTCGGCCGCCGCTTCCGCGCGCTCGCCCATGCCGGACAAGATCTCGAACAGGTAGCCGTGGTTGGTCATCTGCTCGATCGCCTCGCGCCAGTTCTCGACCGGTGCCGCGTAGGTGATGCCGTTGCGCTCGATCCGTCCCGACTGGATCGCCGGCAGCAGCTCGCCCAGCAGCCGCGCCACCCGGTCCATCGTCAGCTGCCGCTTGGCCGGGCGGAACAGCCCGAGGTAGCGCACCAGCGCGGTCGCCAGTTGCGGGCTTACCTGCAGGGCAGCCGCCAGGGCCGCCCGTGCCCCCTCGTGATTCACGCAGGCATCCAGGCTGGTGACCGATCCGCAGGCGGCGCAGGTGATCTGCATGTTAGTGAAGCTCCGCCTTTCCGGTATCCGTGGCGGACGTCAATTCGGCTATCCGTTGTGATGCCGCCTTGTCGGCCAGTGAAAGGATTTCCGAAATCCGTTCCACCGGTATCGCCTCGGCAGTCTCCATTGCGTGCGCGAAACCGAGCACTCGCCCGTGCTCAAAGGCGACAGCAACTACGTTTGGCGCCTTTGAGGTATTACGGAGGAAAGTCATGACGAGGCTCGAAAACACCGCCCCCCACGAAATCGGCGTATCGGCGCTCACGGCTCGACCCCCGACACCAGCATCCGCGCCAGCCGCCCGGTCTGTTCCGCATCCAGCCGGATCAGCTCGTCGCCGCTGCCGATCGTCAGGCCGCCGTCATCGGACAACAGCCAGTACGGCGTGTAGTCAACGCCAGCCGACTCCTGCGGCAGCGTCGTGTCGTCGATCACGATGTTTTCGACACCGCCGTCGCCGGCCCGGCGCCGCAGCGCCTCGCAGGCTTCGGCGAACGGCCTCGGAGGCGGCTTTGCCGTCGGGTCGGTAGCCGGGGGCAGTAGCACGTTGAACTGACTCCAGACGGGAACGCGCCCGCCATCGAACGTGGCACCCCCGGCGGATGGGCGAAAGGAGGGGCGCTCATCCGCCGGGGTGCTGCTGCCAACGGCCTGACCAGCTTCCGCCTTCAGGCTGCCGGGGTTTTGCCCCACTCCCGGCTTGGGGGCCCCCGCGTCATCCATTCCGCGGGGGTCGGTGCTGCGTCTGTGCAGCCAGAACTCGTGTGTCGTACCTGCGCCGTCGGGTATGCGAACCTGCGCCTGCGAAGCAAAATTTGCCGTCAATGACTCTCCTGTTCGTTCAGCACGCGTTGGCGCGTGGGCTGACATCCTTGTTGCGGCAGAATGTGCAGAGGCGGTTGTGCGGTCCCTCGCTGGTGAATTGCTGCCCGCAGCACAGGCACTTTCTCGGCCCGGCCCGGCTCACCGTTCGAAACTTCTTGCGGGCGGCGATCCCCGTCACGCGCAGTCCTTCGCGCTCCGCGATCTGATCGTCTATCAGCGGCCTGAGCCGGGCGTGCCGCTGAATCACAGACTGCTCGGTGCGGCCGAGTTTCCTGGCGATCTCGCGCAACAGCGCACCCTTGGTCGCGCCGTCTCGGTGGTTGAGCATGGCCTCGACGATCGCGCTGTCCTCCATCTCCAGCCACTTCTTGTGGGGCGTCTCAGTGGCCATCGAAGCGCCCGTCCAGTTCGAGCCACAGCACGCGCACGCCGCCGCGCTGAAACTGCCCGGTGCGGTGCGTGCCGGACGGTCCGGTTACCCGCTTGTAGTAAGTGGCATGGTCGCCGGCGACCATTTCCGACAGCCGCGCGCTGGCGGCGAGCTGGATCGTCGGCAGCCCGCCGGTCGGTTCGATGCTGACGCCGATCAGCGTGTGCCCTTCCTGCATCAGTTGCCCGGCCACCGCAGACAACAGATCGAGCTGTTCGGTGACGATCTCGTTGATCGGACGCAGCCTGCGCACGCCCCGGTCGGTGCTTACCGTAGTGATGTCCTGCATCTCACGCTCCCTTGATGACTTCTGCGTTGATTCTCGGAATGCCGAGTTCGGCGGTCACGTTCATCGCCCGTGCGGTCAGGTTGTTGACCGCCAGCGGGTACAGCATCGACACCGCCGCGCGCTGGCCGCCGCGCATGTTGAAGGTCAGCCGCGCGCGGATCGCGTCGAACGCGTCCGGCGCGAACACCTCGCCGAGCGGCTTGGCGACGCGCTCGAATTTCAACCCCAGGTACTTTTCGACGTTGTCATCGAGCGGCATCAGTTCCACCATCTCGCAGCGCTGCACCACCTCGCGCAGCATCGGGTTGCGCTCGTCCAGTTTCACCTTGAGTTCCGGCTGGCCGATCAGCGCGATGCCCAGCAGCGCGCGCAGTCCGTCCTTGAGTTCGCGCCAGCGCTTCAGGTGCTTGAGCGTCACCACCGGCAGCGCATGCGCCTCTTCGATCAGCAACAAGTGCCGATAGCCGGCGCGTGCGCTCTGCTTGAGCAGCTCGTGCGCCTGGCGGAACTTCGCATCCGCGCTCTGGCGCACAGAGGTATGCGGCGACAGCGCCTCGATCACGCTCTCGGCGATCTGGCCGCTCTTCAACTGCTTCCCCTTGCGGTCGTTCTCTTCCATCCTGACCACATAGGGCTCGATCAGCATGATCTCGTGGCCCCCGGCCTCGATGCGCTGCGCAGCTCCTCCACCAGCGTGGTCTGCTCGAGCCTCGACTTGCCGCTGATCGCGCGGAACCTGCCGTTGCGGGCTTCGCGTCCCGGCGCGCCTCGCGGGCGTAGCGGTAGTCTGGCCACATGAAAATGTCCTCCTGGCGCTGCACATCGTCCGAGAACGGCGATGCCAGAATGCCGAAGTGCTTGCGGGTGTGCGGGCGCACGGATTCGGCACGCAGCAGCATGTCGGTCTCCTTTTCGGTTGGAAGGGTTTGCGGGTCGGCCAGGCGGGCCGCGCGGCCGGTCACGGCGCCGAGCGGCAGCACGTTGCGGTACGCATCATCCGGATCGATCTCGAACGCGCTGGCGATCAGCGCCTCGGCAACGCCGTGAGCGCGCAGCAGATCGGCGGTCTGGCGCATGATCTCCTCGCGGGTCGTGAGCTTCGGCCAGTTGCCGTAATTCAGAATGTGCTGGCCGGCCGTCGGAGAGAGCGGCTTGCCACGCACATGGCCCCGCGTCTGCACGACGGCTTTGGTCCAGTCGCGCACGGAGATGCCGGAATCGATCAGATTCCTTCAGCTTGGGGCATGCGGATGAACCCGGTTATCGTAGGCGGGCGCGCCCATCGGGGCCTCCGCTCGGAATGGAACGAACCATGTAGAATCTCCTTGTCTGTACTACCGGGCGCCTCGACTCCCCGTCTGTGCGCCCATCCTGGTGCGGCCTTGCCGGGCCGCACCACCCCACTTCAAAGCCTCATCCGGTGTGCGAAAACACGAGCCACACCGCCAGCGCCTGGCACCATGCCGACAGGGCTGCAGCCGTCCAGCCGGTTGTCATCAGGTAGGTGCGCGCGCCGCTTGCCTCGCCGTCGAACTCGGCGGCCAACGCCTCGGCGTGCCGATCGATTTCAGTCAGGCGATGGCGGGCGAACAGCCCAAGCGCAATCGCGAACAGCGCCAGCCATGCCAGTGTCACCAGCTCCAGCAGTTCCATTTCACCCCCAACGGCACGCAAGACCGGTGCGCCCTTCAGCCGCGCCGCATAGGCGTCGAATTCGCTTCCGGCAGGCCGTTCGGCCAGTCGCGGGTGACGCAGGCATACAGATCGGCGCGCGCGACGCCGGCCGCACGCAGCCGCCGGGAGGCCTCCACCGCGCCCAGCGGCTCGGCCTCGACCGTGCGGCTGGCCAGTTCGATCGCCGTGCCGCGGCGCAGGATCGCGGCCGGAATTGCCGCCTCGCCCAGGTAATCGAGCGCATCGACTTCGCCGTTGAACGCGCGCCATGCGCTGGCGCGCTTTCTTCACCTCGACGGTGAGCGCCGGAGGCGAGCGCCTCCAGCTGCTTGCCGGCGCGGTCGGCATCGGTGCCGGCGCGGCGGGCGTAGGATTCACTGATCACCGGCGCCGAGGTGTGGCGGCCGTAGTCGTCGTAGCTGTCGGCGATCGGTTCCAGGCGATGCAAGTCGTTTTCGCCGTCGAGCGCGGCACCTGCAAGTGAATCGCGCACTCGCCGTAGATCAGCGGCGTGAGTTCTAGCTTGTCGCCGACGCAAATGCTCCTTGATGCCGGCCACGTCGTACACGCTCGGCCGATCGCCGCGCGGGTGGCGGTAATTGATCTGCAGCGTCTTGCTGACGGTGCGCGTCTCGACCTTGCCTTCTAAGAACTGCTGCAGCACCGACGCATCGGGCAGCAGGCGCAATTGCGCTTGCGCGATGCGCAGCCACAGGTCGTAGCGGGCCATCGGCTCCGGCAGGCCGCGCCGATGCAGCCGGGTGTCCTGCCCCGGTATGGCGTTGGCGTTGTAGGCCTCGGCCCATATCGCCGCCTGCCTGTTCAGGTCTTCGACGCAGTCGACCGGCTGCAACTGCAGGCGGCACTCGAACTGGGTTTCGACCAGGTTGTTCGCGCCTTCCACGCTGCCCTTGGCGCGGGCATTGCCCGCCTCGTGGGTGACGATCCGCGTCTCCAGCGCGCGGCACAGGTTGGCGATCGCGGTCGCGGTGTTGGCGCTGCCCTTGTCCATCATCAGGATGTCGGGCACGCCGTGAAACCGCCGGCCGTCCTGCTTGGCCCAGGCATTGACCAGCGCGCGGAACAGGTTTTCCGGGCTCTCGCCCTTGGCCTCGACATACCAGGGCACCACGATGGCGCTGGCATGATCTGTCAGCGTGTAGCGCCACACCTTGAGCTTGATCTGCGCCACGCGGTCGAGCTTGTTCTTGTAAAACTCGTCGTCGCGGATCACGTACTGGCGCCCGCGCAGGTAATAGACCAGGCACAGCGACGGGTCGATCTGATGCACATGGTTCGGGTGCAGGCTGCGCAGTTCGACCGGCGCCTGCGCCTCGCGCTGGCTCGCCACGTCGAGCCGGCGCGCCCGCATCAGCCGGCGCAACTGGCTGGCCCCGACGCTGATGTCATGGCCGTTGGCAAGCGCGATCGAGGCGGCGACAGGCGTGTGCCGCGTCTGCTTGCCGTTCTTGCGCAGGCTGGTGGCTTCGACGGCGGCGACGAATTCCAGTGCCTGCATGCACTGGCCGGTGCTGCCCTTGTCAGCGCGCGCCTTGCGTCCCGAAGTCCAGCCCACATGCGCCAGCCGCGCATAGAACGTGGCCCGCGACCAGCCGTGCAGGCGTCGCGCTTCCTCGACGATTTCACCGGCTTCGCCGTGCCCGGCCGCTTCCAGCCGGGCCGCGTAGCCCATCAGAATGTCGAGCTGCTCCCGTGTATAGGCCATGTCGTCGGCGCCGTCTGTCACGATGCGGCAGGGTCTTCTGGAAGCGCGGTGGCAGCCGGTTCCGGCTGGGAGGGCGGACGCGCCGCCAGGGCATCCAGATCGCCGAGCGGCTGGGCGTCGAGCGACTCGGCGAAGGCGCCGAGCGTCTTGTCATGGCGCTGCGAGAGGGCGACCAGCATCTGTGCGATGCGCTTCAGTCCATCGGAGAACGGCACCGCCACCGCCGCCAGCACCGCCTCCTCGTCTTCGCGCGAACTGAAATCGGCGGTCAGAATGCCGGTCTGCAGCGCATCGAGCCGCGCGAGGTGCTCCTGCACGATATAGAACAGCGCACTGGCTTCCTGGTTGTAGTCGGCGGCCCGCTCGTCCCACGGCCGCGATGCCAGTGTCTTGATCTTCAGCGCGTTGATCTGCTCGTCCTTGTCGGCGACCAGGGTGGATTTCTCCGCGATCACGCGGTCCTTGGCCTCGACTTCGGCGCTCAGCGCGGCGGATTTCTTGGCGTGGGCGACCGCCATGTCCTCGATCAGCTCGCGGATCGTGTCCTTGTCGCCCTCGTCGAGCGCCTGCTTGAGTTCCGGGGATTCAAGCAGGTTGCCGCGCACCTCATCCGGCAGCGCACGCAGCTTGCGCAGATCGCGGTAGCCGGCACCGACCCTCTTGAGTGCACCCATCGCTTCGCCACCGAGCGCCGAAAGGTTGAGCAAACTTTCGACCTTGTTGGCCGACAGCCCGAGCGAGCGGCAGAATCGATCCCATGTATTTAGCCGACAGTCGGCTATTGCTGCCCGTTCTCGTCGAGCACAAAATTGGCCGGCAGCGCTCTGTAGAGCTTGAGTTCGCGCACTGGGCAAGTTCTGACAAATGACCACGCCGGCCATTTTTGCGATCGCCTTTGAACGCCTGCGCCTGCCCGAGCATCTGTTCGCCAGTCACTTTTCGCCATAAGCGGCCTGCACCGTGGCGAGAACGTCGGCCGCTTTGCGGTCGGCATCGATCCGGTCCTGATCGAGTTCCGGCTCTGGATTGACCGCGACCGGCAGCGTCTTGCGTCCGCGGCTCATGATGCGGTCCTCGTGTAGCGCTGGTGGATTTCACCGACCCGCGACTCGGCGCGCGCCAGGGCGTCGCCGAACTTGATGCCGATCTGCACCAGCTTCGGGCCGAGCCGCCAGCGGCCGGTCTCGGCGATCTGCTCGGCGTAACCGGCTTCCTTCAGATTCGCCAGGTCGCGTAACCGTGCTGGCGCCGGGCCTTGAGTTCTGCGCCAGCTCGCTCGGGACAGGCCGAGCAGTTCGTTGCCGGCGAGAATCTGAGCGAGGCGAGGATGCGCTGCTGCGCGTCGTTGATGTACTGTTGCATGGTGCGAAATCCCTTTGTCTTGGATAGAATCCGAAAGCGGCTCAGGCGGCCTGCTTGTGGGGCACGATCTTTAGCCCCAACTTGACTGCTACCTCGTGGGATCGGCCGCGGTGTCCCTTGTACTGGCCGTTGAGCACGCAATAGACGAAGT
>JADJQS010000014.1 GCA_016712635.1 Gammaproteobacteria bacterium
GACGAATGTCAGTTATGATTGAACACATTTCATTAAAGATTTGAACATTCATTCTATCAAAATAATTTTTGTTAAGAAAAATTTGAGATATATTGAACATTTAACTAAAGATAACTAAAATTGTTTCGACATTGAATATGAAACTTTCGCAAAAAAAATCTCAAAAAAAAACTATCTGAAAATTGTCAAAACAAAATGCATTATTTCTATTGAGATTCTGATAGTATTTTTGAGCCTAGATGACTAATGTTTATTTAAAATGAAAAAACTAAAACAATTTAGCAAAATGTATTGAATTTTTTCAATTTATAGGATAATAATGAAGGCTTATTTCAATTGTCAGATATTGGTCATGTGCGCGAGGGACGGCCCTTTGGGCCGCCCTCGCTACCCCAACTATGTTTCCGTTGTTATCTACATAAAAAAGTGAAAAAATCATTGAAATTTGAAGTATTTTCCTATGAAAACTTGAGGGTCCGGGAGTATAAATCGAGTATTAGCAGTATGAAGACAAGGTTTTAGACGAAAATGTTTGCTAGATAAAATGTTCGTGAGAAAGGTGCTAGTCGATTAAAAAACGAATGAACATGATCCGATGTAGAATAGTAAAGTAATACGTCATAGACGAAATTCAAGTTTTGATAGAAAAACGGTCCGGGTGTAGAAATGAGGATTTCTGAGTATGAAGATGAGGTCTTAGAAAAAGTGTTTGCTAGATGAAATATTTGTGAGAAAGGGGCTAGTCGAATGAGACATTGTTGAAGTCAATCGGATAAACTATAGAAGAGTTATTCCATTAACAACGGACTACCGGAACGAAATGTGTGTTTTCCTAGAAAGCAATGTTAATGAAAGAAAAAAATATATATATATAATTAGATGAGTGAGAGCAAAAAAAATCTGTTGGAACAAAACAAAATAAGTATGGATTAAATTAATTTGTTAAATCAAAAAAATATAACAATAGACTAATGATCAAAGAAGATGTGGGTACGAATAAACAAGTGACCAAGAAAAAGAGAAAGAAAGAAATTAAACGATGAACTACTAACTAGTTGAAGAGTAAAAACAGGTTGAACATTAAGTAAAAATGAAATAGTTTTATGTCGATGAATCATTATGTAAGCCGATGAGTTGTTGTAGCTCTCATACGCTCGGATGGCCCTTCGGGCCACCCTCGCTCCCTTCTTCTTCTTCTTCTTCTTCTTGTTTTCCACAAAACTTATCTGACAATGTCTCTGTCTCACTCGATCTCTCTCACACACACAAGGCTCTAACTGAGGGTGCGAGGAAGGGAGTTTCATATAAAAAGACGAATGTCAGTTATGATTGAACACATTTCAACAGAAGAATTGAACATTCATTTTATCAAAATAATTTTTGTTAAGAAAAATTTGAGAGATATTGAACATTTAACTAAAGATAACTAAAATTGTTTCGACATTGAATATGAAACTTTCAAAATCTAAAAAAACTATCTGAAAATTGTCAAAACAAAATGCATTATTTCTATTGAGATTCTGATAGTATTTTGAGTTCCTAGATGACTAAGATGTGTTTATTTAAAAATGAAAAAACTAAAACAATTTAGCAAAATGTATTGAATTTTTCTCAATTTATAGGATAATAATGAAGGCTTATTTCAATTGTCAGATATTGGTAAACATGGGCATGGACGCGGCGCCCGCCCCTTAGCCCGCACTCTCATGTTTCCGTTGTTATCTACAAAAAAGTGAAGAAAATCATTGAAATTTGAAGTATTTTCCTATGAAAACTGGAGGGTCCGGGAGTGAGAAATCGAGTATTAGCAGTATGAAGACAAGGTTTTAGGACGGAAAATGTTTGCTGATAAAATGTTCGTGACATAGGTGCTGGTCGATTAAAAAAAAGAATGAACATGATCCGAATGTAGAATAGTAAAGTTAAAACGTCATAGACGAAATTCTAAGTTTTGAAAATAGGTGTAAACATGTAGAAATGAGGATTTCTGAGATGAAGATGAGGGGCCAGAAAAAAGTGTTTGCTAGATGAAATAATTTGTGAGAAAGGGGCTAGTCGAATGAGACATTGTTGAAGTCAATCGGATAAACTATAGAAGAGTTATTCCATTAACAACGGACTACCGAAACGAAATGTGTGTTTTCCTAGAAAGCAATGTTAATGAAAGAAAAAATATATATATATAATTAGATGAGTGAGAGGAAAAAACTGTTGGAACAAAACAAAATAAGTGATGGATTAAAAATTAATTTGTTAAATCCAAAAAAATATAACAATAGACTAATGATTTCAAAAGAAGATGGGTAATGAATAAACAAGTGACCAAGAAAAAGAGAAAGAAAGAAACTGAGGGTGCAACGAATGAACTACTAACTAGTTCGGAAGAGTAAAACCGGTTGAATGTCATTAGCAAGACGAATTGAACAGTTAGTTTAGTCGATGAATCGTTGTAGCCGATGAGTTGTTGTAGCGCTCATACGCTCGGATGGCCCTTCGGGCCATCCTCGCTCCCTTCTTCTTCTTCTTCTTCTTCTTCTTGTATTGCATAAACTTATCTGCTGACTATGCCCCTCTGTCCCTCACTCTCTCACTCTATCTCTCACACACAAGGCTCTAACTGAGGGTGCGAGGAAGGGAGTTTCATTCGAAAAGACGAATGTCAGTTATGATTGAACATTTCATTAAAGAATTGAACATTCTGTTGATGACTGAACATTCATTCACTATTAGACTTTGAAAAATCTCTAAAAAGTATCTAAAACTAGTCATGAAAAAGTTGAAAGATTCTAGATTTAAGTAAAATATTTTGATTTCCTTGAATGGTTCACTCTCTCGGTCTCGATCTCTCGCACACATAAGCACAATAGTGAGGGTGCGAGGAAGGGAGTTTCATGCGTTATATTGATCCATATACTTAGATATTGAATAAGAGTATATTAATATTTGAAGTAAATTTCAAGTTAAACTAGATGAATATCAAAAATAAATGTGAAATGGTAGAATTCAAGTTGAGATAAGCATTATTGATTCATTGAAAATTCTATTAAATGATTCAAACTAAAAGAAAATAGTATGAATCTAAATAATTATTTGACTATGAATAGATTATTTCGTAAATATTCTTCAAAATAATCAAAATTTGTTGATTCAATCTAGAACGTCTATCAATGTAGAATAATCTGAGGTAGAGGATTGTATTAATAAAGCAGTTGAGATTAATTTTGATAGAAAAATAAATTAAATAATAGAATTTAGTTGTGAAAATCAAATGAAAGTAGAGCTGAATGATTGAACTATATTCGAAATATGACTGAATGAAAGTAAACGATGAACAAACTGGTTGAAGACTAAAACTGAGTGAATATTATATAGTAGTTGGAGGAAGGAGTAAGTTCTAGTCGATGAATCTTTATGAAACTACCGATGAGTTATTTAGCGATTAGTTGCTGAAACGCACATGCCCCCGGCTAGCTCCTCTGATCCATTCATCTTTTCTACTCTAACCTTGTACATAAACTTATTGCTGACTATGCCGTCTGTCACTAACTCTCCCCTCTCACTCACACACAAGAGCACAAACTGAGGGTGCGAGGAAGGGAGTAAGCCTCAAAAACGAGTGACACTCCTTGAAGTCTTTAGAAAACTAAATTAAAAATTAGAATTTCCGGTGCTGAACTGAAATGACCCGTAGATGATTGAACGATTGAACAGTATTCTCGAAAGTCTGCCTTGAAAATCCGAAAATCTCAATTGAATCTAGAAAACGGTTGACAATTTCTTGTATCGATCACACAGCACAAGAGCACAAACTGAGGGTGCGAGGAAGGGAGTATCCTCAAAAAAAGATGACACTCGCAAGTCTTTAGAAAACTAAAATTAAAAATTAGAATTTAAGCTGCTGAACTGAAATGATCGGTAGATGATTGAACAATTGAACAGTATTTTAGAAAATATGCCTTGAAAATCTGAAAATTCGTCTTGAATCTAGAAAACGGTTGAACAGTTCTTGTACACACACACACAGCACAAACTGAGGGTGCGAGGAAGGGAGTAACCCTTAAAAAGAGTGACACTCCTCGAAAGTCTTTAGAAAAACTAAATTAAAAATTAGAATTTAAGCTTCTGAACTGAAATGACCGGTAGATGATTGAACGATTGAACAGTATTCTCGAAAATCTGCCTTGAAAATCTGAAAATGTCGTTTGAATCTCGAAAAGGGTTGACAATCTCTGTAACTCACACACAAGAGCACAAACTGAGGGTGCGAGGAAGGGAGTAAGCCCTTAAAAAGAGTGACACTCTCGAAAGTCTTTAGAAAACTAAATTAAAAATTAGAATTTACGTTGCTGAATTGAAATGACCGGTAGATGATTGAACGATTGAACAGTATTCTCGAAAATCTGCCTTGAAAATCTGAAAATGTCGTTTGAATAACTTGAAAAGTCTTGCACATACACACACACACAAGCGCACAAACTGAGGGTGCGAGGAAGGAGGATAACCCTCAAAAACGAGTGACTCCAAAGTCTTTAGAAAACTAAATTAAAATTAAACGCTGCTGAACTGAAATGATATGAAGATGATTGAACGATTGAACACTATTCTGAAAATCTGCCTTGAAAAATGCTAAAAATTCATGTTGAATCAGAAAACGGTTGACAATTCTGTTCACTATACACACCAACACAAGAGCACAAACTGAGGGTGCGAGGAAGGGAGTAAGCCTCAAAAACGAGTGACACTCTCGAAAGTCTTTAGAAAACTAAATTAAAAATTAGAATTTACGTTGCTGAATTGAAATGACCGGTAGATGATTGAACGATTGAACAGTATTCTCGAAAATCTGCCTTGAAAATCTGAAAATGTCGTTTGAATCTCGAAAAGGGTTGACACATCTCAGTTGCTGCTTCATGCACACAGCACAAACTGAGGGTGCGAGGAAGGGAGTAACCCTTAAAAAGAGTGATACTCTCGAATGCTGAAATGACAGGAAGATGATTGAACGATTGAACATTCTTCTGAAAAAGATGCCTTGAAAAGCTGAAAATCTCAGTTGAATCTAGAAAACGATTGAACATCTCACTTGCTTCTCCATGCACAAAGCACAAACTGAGGGTGCGAGGAAGGGAGTAACCCTTAAAAAGAGTGATACTCCTGAAAGTCTTTAGAAAACAAAATTAAAATTAGAATTTAAGCTGCTGAACTGAAATGACCGGTAGATGATTGAACGATTGAACATTATTCTAGAAAATATGCCTTGAAAATCTGAAAATCTCGATTGAATCTCGAAAAGGTTGAACATTGACTATTTAATTCTACAGCACAAGAGCACAAACTGAGGGTGCGAGGAAGGAGGCAAACCCGAGTGACCCGAAAGTCTTTAGAAAACAAAATTAAAAATTAGAATTTAAGCTGCTGAACTGAAATGATCGGTAGATGATTGAACAATTGAACAGTATTTTAGAAAATCTGCCTTGAAAATCGAAAAATGTCGATTGAATCGAGATGAACGGTTGACAATAGTTCTTGTTCACATACACCACCAAAGGGTTGAAAAACTCCCCCACACAAAAAAAAAAAAAGCACAAACTGAGGGTGCGAGGAAGGCATCGCAAAACGAGTGACACTCCTTCAAGTCTTTAGAAAACAAAATTAAAAATTAGAATTTACGTTGCTGAATTGAAATGACCGGTAGATGATTGAACGATTGAACAGTATTCTCGAAAATCTGCCTTGAAAATCGAAAAATGTCGATTGAATCGAGATGAACGGTTGACAATAGTTCTTGTTCACATACACACACACAGCACAAGCGCACAAACTGAGGGTGCGAGGAAGGGAGTATGCCTCGCTGAACGAGTGACACTCCTTCAAGTCTTTAGAAAACAAAATTAAAAATTAGAATTTAAGCTGCTGAACTGAAATGATCGGTAGATGATTGAACAATTGAACAGTATTTTAGAAAATCTGCCTTGCCGGTAGATGATTGAACGATTGAACAGTATTCTCGAAAATCTGCCTTGAAAATCTGAAAATGTCGTTTGAATCTCGAAAAGGGTTGACAATCTCTGTAACTCACACACAAGAGCACAAACTGAGGGTGCGAGGAAGGGAGTAAGCCTCAAAAACGAGTGACACTCTCGAAAGTCTTTAGAAAACTAAATTAAAAATTAGATTTTAAGCTGCTGAATTGAAATGGCCGGTAGATAATTGAACGATTGAACAGTATTCTAGAAAATCTGCCTTGAAAATCTGAAAATGTCGTTTGAATCTCGAAAAGGGTTGACAATCTCTGTAACTCACACACAAGAGCACAAACTGAGGGTGCGAGGAAG
>JADJQS010000016.1 GCA_016712635.1 Gammaproteobacteria bacterium
CTGCAGCTTTCCGGGTCGTTCCAGATCTGCTCGAACAGGCTGAGGTAGGTTGCCGTGAACGGCACCTCATCCATCTTGTTGACAAGGTTCGAAACGGCGTCGCCCTGCTGGTAGCCCAGGTCAACCGCCGTGAAACCATGAAGTGGCATGTAGGCCGTCTCTTTGCCGCCTGCCTGGACACAAGCGAACTGCTGCATGGGCGCCTTGCTACGGTTGCTCTTGAATGTCGCTTTGCGGCGCATCCAATCGGCGCACTCCTTGGCTATGGCGCGCTGGGTCAGCTTGTTTCGAAGCTGGATTTCGAATTCGCTGCCGTACAGACTGCGCTCGCGATCCAACTTGGGAATGTGGAATTCCTTGCGCTCTTTGCGAATCTTGTCGGTAACTTCCTCGGCCACAAATGTGGGCATGGTAAAAATAAACTCCAGCTTCTCGATTTGTTCAAACTCTGATTTCAACGCCTCATAGGCGTACATCGAGAAACAGGAGGCGGCTATTTTGAGTCGCACTCCAGGCAATAGCGTCTGCTTGAGATCGTCACCGAGCAGGTGGTTGATATTATCGATAAGTTCCATTAAGCCTTAACCATCACGAACATCGGCAATCAAGATGGAGTAGAAATTAATAAGTTTCTGTTGAGTCGACCCAACTATCCAGGCCTCGCTTTGATCCCCTTAACGGCCAGCCGACGGTCTCGCAGACATGTTGGCCCGGAGCAGACACGTTCTTATAAGTTTTTAGTTCTTATGAGCTTAGAGAGGGATGCTAACACATATATATAGAGTGCCAAACCCTAGGACTAAGGGCTTAGGACTAAGGACTGAGCCAGGAAAATCAAAGGGATGGGATATGGAATCAACCCTGACGTACCGCCCAGCCCCCGTGAGCTGCCCTGCCCGCAACTTATATACGTCGTTTACACACCCGGTCCGCCTTTTTGCATTTTCTTTATCGCGCCGGGACTAATCTTCCTCTGTGTCCATTACACACGGAGGTTATATATGAATCTTCAAGCAATGCCGCGAGTGCGAGATTTTTTCCGAGCCCGGGATGAGGTTTCGACCCGGGACAGCAACACCACTACGCATGCTGTTGTGGCTCCGATTCGCCGCCCCGCGGCGGCGGTACAGCGGGTGATGCTGTCGATCACGGTAGACGCGGGCGTGGTCGCATCGTTGCGCCGCGTGGTGATGAGCGCCTGCGGGGAATTTGTGGAGATCATGCGTGTGAAGCCGGTCGTACGCTCCAACGACATGAGGGTGAGCATAGGCCTGCACAGCTCAGCGGTGAGTCACGCCATGGATGCCGTCATGCGCATCCTGCCGCGTGCCGAATTTGGTCGCATTACTTCGCTCTGAATCCTGGCGGTCGACGCCAGGATTCCCGGCGCGCGAACCGGCGCAGGCGCCGACCCGCTTCGAAGGGGTATGGGTGCCGATGGTCACACCGTTCCGTTACGGGCGCGTCGACGTGGAGGCGGCGCAGCGACTTTCGGCAGGTCTTGTCGAAGCCGGCGTGCACGGTCTCGTGGTGTGCGGCACCACCGGCGAGGCCGCCTCTCTCAGCGTGGCTGAGCAGGATACGCTGCTCGCGGCCGTACTCGAGGCCGCCGGATCGCGCTGCCCGGTGGTCATGGGCATCAGCGGCAGCGATACGCGGGCCATGGCCGACCGGGTCGCGCGCCTCGAAGACCAAGGGATCGCCGGGTTTCTCGTCTCGGCGCCCGCCTATGTCCGGCCCTCGCAGGAAGGACTCCTGGTGCATTTCCAGGCCATTGCGGCGACCACCACGCGCTCCATCATTATTTACAACATCCCGTACCGCACCGGCGTCAACATCGAGCCGGCCACGGTCAAGGCGCTCGCCGCCGATGGACGTTTCGCGGCGCTGAAGGAATGCGGCGGTAACATCCCGCAATTGATGGACCTGATCAACGAAACCCCGCTCAAGATCCTGTGCGGCGAAGATTCGCTGGCCTTCGTAACCCTCTGCCTGGGCGGCCATGGCGCGATCGCCGCCTCGGCGCACATCCGGCCCGATCTCCACGTCCGCCTGCTCGACCTGATGCAGGCGGGACAGGTCGAGCGCGCCCGTTCGATTTCCCGCGCGCTCCTGCCGCTGACCCGGCTACTGTTTTCGGAACCCAACCCGGGACCTCTGAAGGCGGCACTGGCGCTGCAGGGAAAGATCAGCGAAGAGATGCGGCTGCCGATGACGCCGGTCTCCGATGCGTGCAGGAAGCATTTGGAAGGCGCGCTGGAAAGTGTGATGGCGCTGCGGATGTAGGCGAAGGGAAAAATAGGAGCGTACTTGAAACATCGGGGACAGATTTGAAATCTGTCCCCCGTACTCTGTTAAAATCTGTCACCGATATTGCAGGTCACCCTGCCTTCTTGAGCTCCTCCCGTATCACCTTGCGCAGCACCTTTTCCAGCGATTTGTCATGCGCCTTGATGTGTTCCCTCAGGGCGTCATTGATCAGGGTCTGGTAGTTGCTTTGACCACGGGGCCTCGCCGGCCTTTGGAGAAATCTTCACTCATGACTGAGACCCTTGTAGTACTGCCTGGTTTCACTTCTATCCGCTTTTCGCGCCGAGATGATGCGGATCAAATCTTCATGCCGCTCACAATATACGACCAGCAGGATATTCAAAGCCGGCCCCATTCCCAGCGTCTTAATACGCACCTCATCCTGAGCAGGATCATCGACCGTAAGCGCGTTCTCGTCCTCCAGCGCGACAACAGCATCGGCGAAATCGACGCCATGCTTACGGATATTCTGGGCAGCCTTCCTTGGGTCCCATTCGTACTCCATGCACGAAAGAGTATGCACAATCCGTGTACGTGTCAACTTGCATCCCAGGAACAATTAACTCTGTCGTGACAGGTGTTTCGTAGACCGGATATAGGTGCGGAGCACCGGCATCCGGGGATGCCGGCCTGAATTCCCCGGATTCCGCTGCGCTCCATCCGGGCTACGATGCGGGCTGCTCCGGGAAGGGGACAGATTTTAAATCTGTCCCCGTACTGTGGTTGAAATCTGTACCCCATCGCCGTAGTAAAGGGGACAGACTGGAAGTCTGCCCCCTGACGTGAGTGAAGTCTGTCCCCGATCCTGGGTAGGGGACAGATTTGAAATCTGTCCCCGGGCGGGCAGTGTGCTCAGCCCGGCCAGGGTAACGCGCCGTTGACGCGAAACACTTCCACCGGAAAGTCGTAGCCCTCCGGGCTGTGGACGGCGTTGAAGCGGACGTGGTGGCCGGAGAGTTCGCACAGCCAGGCGTCCTGGAACAACGGCCGGGGGCTGGCCAGCGCCGCGGGCGTGAACAGCGCGACGTTGATGCCGTGCTGCGGGTCGCGGGCGGAGGTGTATTCAAAGGCCTCGATGCCGGCCTCGCGCATGCTCGCGCCGAGCGCCTGGCTGCTGCTGTAATCGCTGGCGTGCGTGAGTTGCGCTGCGTGTTCGGCGAAGGGCGGATGCTGCAGTTGCAGGCCGCGTTCGGTCTTGTAGTCGACGCCGAACAGCGTGTGCTGGGTGTCGAGCTTGCCCGGCGGCGGCACGGTCATGCCGTACCAGAAGACGAAGCGGTAATAGGCTGCCTCGGCCAGCGCCGTGCGCGTCTCGCGCGAGCCGTAGAACAGGCTGGGCTCGCTGCGCCGGCCGAAGCGCGAACCGAATTTCAGCGGCGGATAGCGGAACGGCGTGGACAGCAGGTAATGCAGCGACTCCGTGCCCGGCCGCAGCCGTGGCTTGGTGCCCTCGAGCATTTCTTCCAGCACGGACTGGCGCGCGAGCGAGGCGACCAGTTGATTGGTGGCGACCTGCTCCTGGCTTTCCACCAGGCGCTGCAGCGTGCCCGCGAGCGGGACGGGCGGCGCGGCGGCGAGTACGCCGTCCCAGGCGATCATTCAGAGTTTTCCGCGGATGGCGTCGAGGTATTCGAGCACGTTGATCAGCCCCTGCACGCTCTTGACCTGCTCGGCCGGGACGCCGCCGGTGTGGCGGTTTTCCGTGCGCATCCAGTGCGCCATCTGTTCGGCGTCGCCGCCGGTCAGGGCATAGAGGGCGCGGTAGCAGCGGATGAACAGCAGCGCGAGCTCGCCCGCCTTGCTGTCGGGATCGATGCGGCCGCGGCTGATGGCGGTGCGGTCCTTGCCGACGACGGCGCCCAGCTCGACCTGGTTCATGCCCAGATACCGGCCGGCGCTGACCAGCGCCTCGGCGAGGACGTCCGCCTTGTCGGGGGTGGTTGCGGCAGCGTGTTTCATGGGAATGGGCTCCTTTTTGCGCTTTATGCACAATATACAGAAATATCGTGCTATTTGCACGGAATATTAGCCTCTCCCCTGCGAGTTACGGGGACAGATTTAAAATCTGTCCCCCTTACCTGGCTGAATCTGTCCCCCTTGCTCGAGGCTGAAATCCGTCCCCGGAGGGTTGCCCCGCCCTCTCGCCTCGCGGGATTGACGCCGACAAATCTGTATATACAATTTTATGCATACAGGCAAATGGACTTGCCGTATGCGCATCTCATGGGATGAGAACAAGAACCGCGCGAACCGGCTCAAGCATGGTGTCAGCTTCGAGCTGGCGCAGGACGTGTTTGATGACCGGCTCGCGCTGAGCACGCCGGATCGGATCACCGGCGGCGAACAGCGCTGGCATACCCTGGGCATGGTCGATGGAGTCCTGCTGCTGGTGAGTCACACGGTATTCGAACGCGAAGGCGAGGAAGTCATTCGGATCATTTCGGCGCGAAAAGCCACAGCGCACGAACGGAGACATTATGAGCAAGACTAAACAGACGGCCCGGCGGCAGGCGCAGGTCAAGGCGCTGAAACGCTTGCCGGACGCGAAGATCGCAACGGATGACATCCCGGAAGTGCGCGATTGGGATGAGGCCGTGCGCGGCCGGTTCTATCGTCCGGTCAAGAAGGCCGTCAGCCTGCGGCTCGACGCCGACGTGCTCGCCTGGTTCAAGACGCAGAATGAAAAGTATCAGTCCAAGATCAATGAAATCCTGCGCGAGTATATGCGGAGGAATATGTAGGATGGAGGGGGACAGATTTGAAATCTGTCCCCCTCAGCACGCGGGCTTAATCCGGATAGATATTCGGTTGCTGGTTCCCGGAGTCCGCCGCGCCCCATCCGGGCTGCATTACTTAGAGGCAAGGGGACAGACTTAAGTCTGTCCCCGAAAACGAAGGTCACCCCGCCTTCCTGAGTTCATCCCGGATTACCCTGCGCAGCACCTTTTCCAGCGATTTGTCATGCGCCTTGATGTGCTGATCGTCTGGATTTTTCCGGCGCGATCGACAGCTTCAGGCCGAAGGCGTGCAGGACGGCGGTGAGGCTGCTGATGCGGGGATTGCCGTCTTCCGACAGCATGCGGTACAGGCTTTCGCGGTTGAGGCCGGCGGCTTCCGCCAGTTTGGCGATGCCGCCATGCACGCTGGCGACATCCCTCAGTGCCAGCAAGAAGACGGAGGGATCGGCATCCTCGAGCGCGGAGGTCAGGTACGCGGCCGCGAATTTCGGGTCAGCGAGATTTTCGTTGAGGGTTTCCTGGTAAGCGCGCGATCTAGCCATCTGTACGACTCCGATATTCGCGCCAGTACGATCTGGCGCATTTGATGTCATCAGCTTGTGAACTTTTATCTCCGCCGCACAGTAACAGAATCACGCGCTCGGTTTCGCGGGCGAAATATATGCGGTAACCGGCGCCGAACGTCATGCGCAGCTCGTAGATACCTTGCCCCACGCTTCTGCAGTCGCCGAAGTTACCCAACCTGACTCGATTCAGACGCGCAGCTATGCGCGCACGAATCTGAACATCGCGGAGTCCCTGCAGCCATTCCGCAAACGGCGACCTGCCCTCGGGGGTGAGATATTCCCTTATCTCGATCATCCCGCGTCATCCTTGACGAGAACGAATTGTAGTTTAAATACTACAACGAGACAAGGGATTCATGTTGCAGTGTGGACAGGACAGATGTCCTGCTTGGGAGGGGGACAGATTTCAAATCTGTCCCCATCAGCAAGTGAGCTGCGGGGTGACTGGCAAATCTATTTCCTGGCCTCGGTATACGGGGCGCCGGGGACGATGGCGGCGCGCTCGGCGCGGGGGACGCGGAATGCAAGCACGGAAGGACGACGGGATGGCAATAGGTACTTCCGGTGATGGGTGATCGAATTTTAGGCGTGTTTATGGTTCCCTGCCCTGCGCTGCTCTATTTTCAATCTTCACGCCGGCAGGAATAGACAGGGTAATAGCCGTACCACTGCTGGCCCGCGAGGGGCAGACGCTCGAAGCGGAAGCCGGCCTCGGTGAGCAGCCGCTCCCACAGCGCCTCGCCGGGGATGAGGTTGTGGCCGGCGAAATAATAGCGGCGGATCAGCGCGTGCTCGGCCGGCGTGAGGCGGCCGTCGTCGAGCCAGGACTGGTAAGTGTCGTAAACCCGCTTATTGTCGAGCAGCAGCGTGGCAGGGTCATAGGCGGCGGCGTGACAGCCCCACATGCGCATGCCGAAGCCGAACTCCTCGTCGTTGATGCTGCCGGAGCGGTGGGCGCACAACAGCGCTTCGGCGTCGTGGGCGCGCAGATCGAAGTCGCGCGGGATGAAAATGTTGCGCTGGATCACGGCGCCGCCCGGCACGAGGCAGTCCCGCATGGTGGCGAGTAGCCGGCGGTGCGCCTCCAGGGTGAGCAGGTTGCCGAACAGGCCGTCGCCGAGGACGGCGTCGAACGGCCGCGGCAGCAGGCGCGCGAGCTGCAGCCAGTCGCCCTGGATCACCGTCTCGCGCGTGCGCTGCACGGGCGCAAGCCAGTCGCGATACACCGCGATGGAACGCGGATTGATGTCGACGCACACGGTGGCGCAGCCGAGGTCCGCGCTCAGGCGGCGCAGCTCCGGCGTCATGCCGAGGATCAGAACCCTGCGGTCCCGCGCCTCGCCCCGCAGCGTGCGCAGCAGCGCGGCACGATACGTCGCGACCTCGCGCTCGTCCGGCGAGCCGGCGGCGTAGCGATCCTGTCCGGCGGTCTTGATGCGCGCCTGCAAAGCCTGGTCATCCCACTGTGTCATCGCTGTCGTCCGGTCTGTCTGCTGGCGCCTTTCCCGCACAGCGTATCGGCATGACGGCGGCCAGGCTGCAACGGCCGCGCCATGGCAATCGCGACGGCTTGCTGGTATAAACGCCCCTGTGTGCCGCAATCTGGCGGCCTCCCATCATGGTAACAGCGAGACCGATTCGATGCCCGGCCTGTTCGGCGTTGTGAACCTCGACCCGCGCCGGCCCCTGTCGCGCGAATCCCTGCAGTCGCTGCTGGACCGGCTGGCACGGCCGCTGCGTCATTACGACGGTTACATTACCGGGACGTTCACCGACCCCGGCGCCGGATGCGCCGTCGGCCGCATCGGTCTGCCGCATCACCATACCCGCCCCTGGCCCGATGATGCTCGCACCGTGCAAGCGGAGTCGCATGCCTTCGTCGCCGGCCGGCCGCACGGCGAGACGGCCGCCGCGGGCACGTGGCAGGACACCCGCGCCCGCATCCATCGCGCCGGAGGCTCGTTCGCCGCCGTGCTGCATGCGCCGGCCGCCGGCGAAACGATCATCCTCACCGACCGGCAGGGCTCGCAGCCGGTGTTCTACGCGAGCTGCGACGGCCTGCTTCTGTTCGCGCCGGAGGTAAAGGCGCTGCTCGGCTTCCTGCCGAAGCGGACGGACTTCGACTGGGCGGCGCTCGCCACCTTCCTGTCGAGCGGCTATCTGCTCACGGAACAGAGCTTTTTCACGGCGGTCCGCCGCCTGCCAGGCGGGACCGAGCTCCGCGTCGCGGATGGCAAGGTCGGGCTGCGCCCGTACTGGCAGTTCCGCCCCGGCGAGCACGAACGCGACCGGCCGCTGGAGGACTACGTGCAGGAGGCCGGCGCGCGCATCGATGCGGCGGTCGCCCGCGACCTGGACACCCCTGAGACAACCGCGCTGCTGCTCAGCGGCGGCGTCGATTCGCGCGCGATCCTCGGCGCAGGCTATCGCGCCCTCGGCGGCGACGGGGCACGCCTGCACGCGGTCACCTGGGGCTGTGCGCCCGAACGCACGGGCGCGGACATCGGGATCGCGCGGCAACTCGCCGCACGGCTGGGCGTCCGTCACGAAGTGATGGCGATGGACATGGCCGCGTTCGGCGAGTACGGAGCGACCTTCCGGCGAGTGAATCACCTGCTGGACGGGATGAGCGCATCGGCGGTGCTGCACGCGGACAAGTTCGCCGCCACAGAACGTCTGTACGCGCGTGGCGTACGTATCCTGCTGCGCGGCGAGCAGAGCTTCGGCTTTGCGGAGCGGGAATACAGCACGCGCGGCTCACTGTCGAAACTTGGCCTGCGCCGTTTCCGCGACAGCGCGCTGCTGCAGCGCGTCGTCGCGCCGGACGCGCACCGCGCCTGCGCGGAAGCCTCGGACCATGTAATGGACGCCATGACGCGCGAGGCCGACGCGCTCGACCCGAACGACTTCACGCACCGCGCCTATTTCCGCGACCGCTATCAGCGCCTGAGCGGCGCGGCGGCGTACTACAAGCAGGTGCTGATGGACCATCGCTCGCCGCTGATGGATGACCCCGTCCTCGACCTGATCGAACGACTGCCCAAGCCCTGCCGCGACGACAAGGCGCTGCTGTATCGCACGGTGGAACGGCGCTACCCCGAGCTGGCCGGTATCGATTACGCCGGGCGTAACAACCTGGAGGACTGGGAGGGTCTGCTCGCAACCGACACGCCGGTGCGGCGCTACGCCCGTGCCGAGCTGGCCGACGATGCCTCCGGCGTGTGGGAACTGCTGGACCGCAAGACCCTGCTGACGCTGCTCGACCAGGTGGCGCCCGCCGCCGCGGCGCCGCGGCGCAGCGGGATCGCGGGCACACTCCGCGCACGCCTGAAACCCCTGCTCTACCGGGCCGCACCGCGACTGGCGGCCGCGCAGCGGCTGGCCAGGTCTAAAAACGATATACCGGCATACAAACTACTGATCCGGGCACTGATTCTGAAACACTGGCACGACAGCTTCGTGCGGCAGTGACGCGCGGCCCGCGCGACGGGCTGCCGCCGGGCCGGAGCTCTGGTAGGATTTTGCCATGAGCCCGGGATCGACAAACCCGCCCCTGCTGGACGCGGACAGCGCGGCCTTTCTGAACTCGCCGGTGAATTCTGTCAACGTCGCCACACGCGATGCGGACAACGTGCCGGCGGTGGCGCGCGCGCAGGGCTGCCGTGTATCGGATGACCGGCGCCGGGTGACGCTGCTGTTCCCGTCGTCACGGTCCGCGGACGTGCTGCGCAACCTGCGCGCGAACGGCGCGCTCTCGATGGCGATGACACGGCCGCTCACGGCGCAGGCGCTGCAATTGAAAGGGACGGTGGCGCGCATCGAACCGGCCACGCCGGAACAGCGCGCCTCGGTCGAACCCTACCGCCTCGCCTTCGCCGCCGAGCTTGAATCCCTGGGCTACGGCCGCGAGTTCGCGCAGGGTGTGGTCCCGCCCCTCGAGGACGAGTGCATTGCGGTGACCTTCACGCCGGCGGCGGTGTTCGTGGCGACGCCGGGACCGAACGCCGGCAGGAAGCTGGGGGCGGAGTCGTGAACCTCACGCTCGACGCGATCCGCAACTGTTTCGAGGGCGCAATCCCCGCGGTGATCGCCACCTGCGCACCGGACGGCACTCCCAATGCGTCCTATCTCTCGCAGGTGCATTACGTGGACAGTGCGCACGTGGCGCTGTCATTCCAGTTTTTCTCCAAGACGCGCGAGAACGTGCTGGCCAACCCGCGCGCGACGGTGCAGGTGATCGATCCGGCCAACGGCGAGCACTATCGCCTCGCACTGCTCTACCTGCGCACGGAGTCGGAGGGCCCGCTGTTCGAATACCTGAAGGCGAAGCTCGCGGGCGTGGCCTCGCATACCGGCATGAGCAAGGTGTTCGTGCTGCGCGGCGCGGACGTGTACCGCGTGCTCGAGGTGCGCTGCGCCACCGGCGGCGCGCCGGCCGCCTCGCCGCTGCGGCCGAGCCGCATGCCTGCCCTGCGCGCCTGCGCGCGGCGGCTGCTGGCGCACAGCGATCTGACCGCGCTGCTAGACGAGCTGCTGTGCGGCCTGCGCGAGCACTTCGGAATCGGGCATGCGATGGTGCTGATGTATGACCCGGCGATCGAGCGGCTCTATACGGTCGCGAGCAGCGGCTACGCGGAGTCCGGCGTCGGCTCCGAGGTGGCGCTCGGCGCAGGCGTGATCGGCGTGGCGGCGCGCGAGCGCGCACCGATCCGCATCAGTTACATGAGCAGCGATTATGTCTACAGCCGCGCGGTGCGCGCGGGCCTGACGGCCGGCGAACTGGAGACCGAGATTCCCTTTCCCGGCCTGGAACAGCCGCGCACCCAGCTCGCGGTGCCGATCCTGCTCGGCGAGCACCTGCTCGGCGTGCTCTACGCGGAGAGTGAGCGCGATGTCAGCTTCAACTACGAGGACGAGGACGCGCTGGTGACGCTGGCCGACCAGCTCGCGCTGCAGTTGCAGAATATCCAGCAGGCGGTCGAGGTACAGGAGGCGCGTGCGCCCGCGCGGCCGGCGCAGGCGATGGTCGGCGGAACACCGTTGACGGTGCGGCGCTTCAGGGCCAACGACAGCGTGTTCATCGGCGACGATTACCTGATCAAGGGCGTGGCGGGCGCGATCTTCTGGCGGCTGGTGAGCGATTACACCGCGCAGCAGCGCATCGACTTCAGCAACCGCGAGCTGCGCCTCGACCCGAAGCTGCGCCTGCCGGACATCTGCGACAACCTGGAGGCGCGGCTCACCCTGCTGCAGCGCCGCCTCGCCGAGCGCTGCCCGTACATCCGCATCGAAAAGACCGGCCGCGGCCGCTTCCGCCTGCACGTCGACCGCCCGCTGACGCTGATCGAGGCTGCAGGTTAGGGCAAGGGGACAGACTCAAGTCTGTCCCCGGCCACCGCGATGGTTGCCGTCACTCCGCCCTGGCCTCCTGCCGGGGCTGGCCCTTGGGAAAGAAGTCGATGTAGGGCGTGCGTACCACCTGTCCGGGCTCGACAAAGGCCGGCGCCGGCACACCCTTCGCGCCCAGGCTGCGGATGAAGTGATACACGGCGCGCAGATCCTCGTCCGTCATCTGGGCCAGGGTGAACCATGGCATGGGCGGACGCTTGGGCTGATGCACCGTCGCGAGCCATTCGCTCTCGGTGAGCTCCTGCACGAACAACCGCAGGTTGCGCGGGTAGGTCGTGCCCCAGGGACCGTTGAATCCCACCGGATTGCCGGTCAGCCACTCCGACTGCGGCGTGGCGCCGTTGCTCTCGGGATACCCCGGGGTGTGGCAATCGTTGCAGTTGCCGATCACCACCAGGTAGCGCCCGCGTTCGACCTGGACCGGGTCCGCAGTTTCAGCCAGCACAGGTCCTGCCAGCGCGATTGCCAGGCCGGCCCCCAGCGCGATACGTGACGTTTTCATCGCCTTCCCTCCTCTTGTTCGTTTGCCATGTGTGTTGCAGCGGCCTTAAGTCATGACCGCGCCTGTTTGACGGAAAAAGCTTAGGGCGATGAAAAATCACGCGTTGCTAAATAATGCTTATGCATTTCGTAAATTTTTCTTAAGCCGGGACGGGAATCGGGAACCGTACGGGATGTCCTGCCCGCCCCGTCCAGATCGACGGCAGGCTCCGTGGGGAATTCGTCATCCCCGCGCAATTTGAACCCGCCTCCGCGCGAGGGCCCGGAGGACTTCTCGCCTCGTTCCCGCATCGCCGATGGTGGGACACCTAGCGGGACTGCCCGGATCCGATGCTCCGCGTGAGAAATCCCGCCCTGAATCCGATTACTGAATTGCACAATGCGTGCACATTTTCAGGCTGACGTGCTGATATCGTTCGCGAATTAATCCGGCTGGAAATCACGGGATGTCTTTGGTAAGTTGTGGGCGTTACCCGCTCTCTTCCCTAGATTCCGCGGTGACAGCGGAACTGGTGCAAACCATAAGGGAATTCCATGGACGAATCTGCCAGGCGCCGTTCGCGGCGATACGCCGTATTACTTTGCACCGCGTTCGCTTTTGCGCCGTGGGGGCTCGCGGCTGCGGTGGATCTCGCGAAGTGCGGACGCTGCCATGCGACGCCGCCGATTGTCGCGCCCGCGGGGCCGGCGTGCGCGAGCTGCCATTCCGCGGAGCAGGACCTTGCGCACGCGGCCTCCGCCGCCCCGGCGCCAGCGGCTGAAGCGGAGGAAACACCGGCCAATACAGCGGCGCGCGCGGTCGGCCTGCGCCTCGACAGCACCGGAGCTGCTTGCCGGCATGGGCGTGCCGCTCTACTACGAACACACCCCGCGTCGGCACGCACCTGAACGAGATGGCCCATATCCCCCGCCGGCAGGTTCACCATGGGCACCGACGACCGCCTGCCCGATGAGGGCCCCGCGCATGTCGTCGACCTGCCGGCTTATGACATCGATCTTTACGAGGTGACGAACGGCCAGTACAAGACCTTCATGGACGCGACCGGGCACCGCTCGCCGCCGCAGTTCGAGAACCGCACGTATCCGCCCGGCAAGATCGACCATCCCGTCGTCGGCGTGACCTGGAACAATGCGAGCGACTACTGCGCCTGGGCGGGCAAGCGCCTGCCGACAGACGCGGAGTGGGAGAAGGCCGCGCGCGGGACCGATGCGCGCCGCTACCCCTGGGGCAACGAGTTCGGCATGCATCGCGCGAACACACCGCTGTACTGGAATTCACTCGGACGCGAGGGCGATACCACTCCGGTTGGCGCCTTCGCCGACGGGCAGAGCGCCTTCGGGCTCTACGACATGTCGGGCAATGTGTGGGAATGGACCGGGTCCTGGTACCGCGCATATCCGGGCAACACACACCCGAATGAAAATTACGGCGAACTCTACAAGACACTGAAGGGCGGCTCGTGGTGGGATTGCTCGTTCTACAAATGCGGCATCTCGGCGCCGAGTTTCAATCGCGCCTTCTTTCTCCGTACGACGAAGAACAACAGCTTCGGTTTCCGCTGCGCGAAGGACGCGCCATAGGAGGTTCCATGCATGACCACGGCCCTGGTGTCATCCTTGAGGCGTCGCGTGACAGTCAACATTGTGCGGCGCGGGCATGCGGCGCCGCGTTGATCGCCCTGCTCTGCGCGCTGCCTGCGCAGGCGGCAGAACCCGCCGCCCCGGCCCGCGGCACCGACCACCGGCATGGCGCTGGTCCCGGCCGGCGATTTCATCATGGGCAGCGACAAGTCCGAGCATGAGGGCGTCGCGGGCGAATTCGGCAACACCAAGCCGTGGTATCTGGACGAGCATCCGAGCACCGCGTGCGCCTGCCCGCCTACTATATCGACCAGTACGAGGTCACCAACGCCGACTACCGCGCGTTCTTCGCCGCGGTCAACGTCCCGCCGCCGGACCACTGGCTCGACCGCGGCTACGTCCCCAGCCTGAAGCGCGACAAGCGGGCGCGCGCTCGATGTCGAGAAGCTGCGCCAGCTCGCGGTGAAGACCTTCAAGCTCGACCCGACACGCGGGCGATGACGAAGGACGAGCTGGCGGCGATCGGGAAGAAGTTCGAGCTGCAGGGGCGCGAGCCGGTGATCTACTTGAGCTGGAACGACGCCGATGCTTACTGCCGCTGGGCCGGCAAGCGCCTGCCGACCGAGGCCGAGGACAGGGTGGCGCGCGGCGCCGGTGGCCAGGAATTTCCTGGGGGGCGGAGTGGAAGGACGGCATGAGCAACGCCGGCGAGGCCGAATGGGAAGACGGCGTCGCGCCGGTGGGCTCGTATCCGACCGACAAGTCGCCGTACGGCGTGTTCGACATGGCCGGCAATGTCTCCGAGTGGATTGCCGACTGGTATCAGGCCTACCCGGGCTCGGACTACACGAGCGACAACTTTGGCGAGAAATTTCCGCGTCGTGCGCGGCGCCTGCCGCGGCGGCGAGGGCCATTACGCCCTGCACCTGTTCCAGCGCGCGGCGCCTACCGCTTCAACCTCCCCCCGACTCGCGCTTCAACGACCTCGGTTCCCGCTGCGCCGCCGACGCCCTGACCGCGAAGGCCGCCAGCCTGAGTGATCCTCCAATAATCCGGGACAAATTAATGACGCTGGGGAGTGATTTATTTTATTGATGCCCGCGCCGTCTGCCTGACCTCACTCTCCGGCCCCCGTCCAATCGGCACGGAAAAATAAATCTGTCCCCAACGTCAAAAGTTTTCTGTGCCTGCCAGGCGTGAAAATAAATCTGTCCCCGATGATGGGGTATAGTATCTGCGCCATTTTGATCATCGTTCCACTGACTGGAGGGAGTCGCCGCGATGCATTTGAATAACAAGAACCTCACATTTCATCGCCGGTGGCGCTGGCCTTGTTGTGCCCGGGTGGCTGCCAGACCGCTGAATTACGGCAGGATGGAGAAATTCCGGCGTCGAGAAGCGCGACATTCTGGTCAAGCGCGTCGACAAGGCGAGAGGCAAAGCAGGAGGCGAAGGAGCAGTTAGCCTCGGCGCTGGACAAGTTCATCGCCGTGACCGGCTATGAAGGCGGCGACCTGGAGGAGCAGTACAACATCCTGAAGGATGAATACGATGCCAGCCTCGCCCGCGCGGAGGACATCAAGTCGCGCATCGTCGACGTCAAGGATGTGGCGGACAGTCTGTTCGCGGAGTGGAACGAGGAGCTCGGCAAGTACACCGACCCGAACCTGAAGCGCGCGAGCGCCCAGCAGTTAAAGAGCACGCAGGCGTCCTGTACAAGAAGCTGGTCGCGGCGATGGATGCGGCGGAGAAGAAGATCCAGCCGGTGCTGAACGCCTTCCAGACCGCGTGCTGTTCCTTAAGCACAACCTCAACGCCAGCGGCGATCGCCTCGCTGCGCAATCAGAAGACGAGATCGAGAAGGACATCTCGGCGCTGATCCGCGACATGAACACGTCGATCACCGAGGCGGACAAGTTCATCGACTCGATGTCGAAGCCGGAGGAATCTGCGTGGACAGCTTCAGAGTCCGGGGACGGTCTTGAGTCTGTCCCCGATGATACTTCGGGGACAGATTTTCAAATCCGTCCCCTCCCGAAACTGGGGACAGATTTAAAATCTGTCCCCGTACCAAGCTGATAAATAAATCTGTCCCCGACAGCGGGATTTTGGCGCTTCAGGGTTTGACGAACTTCAGCGTGAAGCGGTCGCTCTCGCCGGGATGGCGAGGTAATTTCGCGCGGTCCTCGTCCTCCAGGGGGCAAAGGTCGGCGGCAGGGTCCAGACGTGGCTCCTCGGGTGATCCTTGGTGTCCTGGGATTGGCGCTGATCTCGCCGCCCTCGACGAATTTGAAGCCGGCCTTCCTCCGCCAGCTTGATCGCGGGATCCTGGCTGACGTAGCCGGATTTCGCCTTCGGATCCTGCGGCACCGCGGATCGCTGTTCTGCTCGACCACACGCCGAGCACGCCACCTGGTTTCAGCGCCGCGAACATGGCGGCGAAGATCTGGTCGGCGGTGCCGGCGGCCATCCAGCTGTGGATATTGCGGAACGTCAGGCACCATGTCCGCCGAACCGGGCGGTGCGATGGCGGTCTTGTCTGGCGGTGCGAGTACGGTAGTCTTCACCTTGCCGTAGAGGCCGGGGCCGGCGTCCATCTTGAACTCTTAAGGCCTTTGCTGCTATGGCGGGCGAAGTTCGCGCTGGAGTCGTGGATCGAATCCGGCCGCGTAATAGGGGATGCCCTTGTCCTCAGGTAGGGCGCGAGGGACCTCGGGTACCAGCTGCCGCCGAAGATTCCTCCGACCACGCTCGCGTCGTCCTGGATGCCGAAGAAGGTCACTGTCCTGATCGGATGGCGGTATTGGTCGCGCGTTTTGTTCGCTTCGAGGGGACGGACTTCAAGTCCGTCCCCGTACTACGCCACGATGCGAATAAAATAAATCTGTCCCCGATAAGACAAAAGTATATCGCCGAATGGGACTATTTGTGTCCCACCGCCAGCAGGAATTCGTGCGGGATGACCAGGCATGTGAACGGTCTGGAAGTCGGCGCGAAGCGGGCGATCCGTCGCGGACGCTGGCCTGCTCGGCGACGGGCATGGCGTTGAACTGCTGCCTGAGGATCTCGGAGGCCTCCATGGCACTCCAGTAGGCCTCGAAGGATTCATACTGGTAATCAAAGCGGTGCGGCGTGACGCTGAACTGCGCGGAAGCTGGCGGATTTCAGCATCCCGTCGAGCACGTCTGGCCGGCCCAGCGAGGTGACCTTTTCGAGCGGCGGCTGGTGCTTTTCGGGCACGCGGCCCCTTGAACGCCCGCGCCGCCCAGCCTGCGGTGGTCATGGATTTCCGCGTGCCCACACGGCGAAGGCGAACGCGCCACCCGGTTTCAGCACGCGGTGGATCTCGCGGCAACCCTTGAGCGGATCCTCGAACAGCATCACGCCGAAGCGGCACAGCGCCTTGTCGAAACTGGCGTCGGCGAAGTCGAGGTGCTCGGCCGGCATGGTCCGGAAACTGACGTTCGTCAGGGGCGCTCCGTCGCGACCTTCTTCTGCGCGACCCGCACCATGCCCTCGGCGGCGTCGATGCCGGGTGATGACGGCGTGGGGCTGGCGCCGCGCCAGCGTTCAGCGCCGGCTCGTCTGCGCTGGAGGCGAGGTCGGAGCACCTTGTCACCTGGCGCGACCGCCAGCGCCCGCAGCAACACTTCCCCACCGGGGCCATCTGCGGCAGAAAGACGTCGAACTTCTCCGCGATCTTGTCCCAGTCGGGCTGGTTGCCTTTATTGCTCATGGATATCCCTCTCGTGCCGGTTCAAAGGGCTCATGGATAACGCATTGCTTCTCGCGATCGGGGCGACTGTCGGGATCGGGGCGGGCCGTCGTGCTTGTGGACGGATTGCCGCGAGTGACGGGCTGTTCGCGATTGGGGACGGACTTAAGTCCGTCCCTGAAATCGGGGACAGATTTTGAAATCTGTCCCCGAGCCGCTGCAGAAAATAAATCGGTCCCCAACGTCGTTGGATTGATTGGTCAGGATAAATAAATCTGTCCTGGATTGCGGCGTAACTGGTTTGTAAGATTTAAATATTCTGTCGGCGTTGAACATGCATGCCGGATGTTGCCTTG
>JADJQS010000017.1 GCA_016712635.1 Gammaproteobacteria bacterium
ATTGGTCTAAGTTAGCCATGATTTTATCCACCCATATTTCGAACTTAAAATCACTTTATTCGATTGGTCTAAGTTAGCCATGATTTTATCCACCCATATTTCGACTTAAAATCACTTTATTCGATTGGTCTAAGTTAGCCATGATTTTATCCACCCATATTTCGACTCAGAATGGTTAGTTTCGACTTGTCTAAGATAGCCATGATTTTATCCACCCATATTTCGACTTAAAATCACTTTATTCGATTGGTCTAAGTTAGCCATGATTTTATCCACCCATATTTCGACTTAAAATCACTTTATTCGATTGGTCTAAGTTAGCCATGATTTTATCCACCCATATTTCCACTTAAAATCACTTTATTCGATTGGTCTAAGTTAGCCATGATTTTATCCAACCATATTTCGACTTAACATCACTTTATTCGATTGGTCTAAGATAGCCATGATTTTATCCACCCATATTTCGACTTAAAATCACTTGTTTCGATTGGTCTAAGTTAGCCATGATTTTATCCACCCATATTTCGACTTAAAATCACTTTATTCCATTGGTCTAAGTTAGCCATGGTTTTAACCACCCATATTTCAAACTAAAATCATCTTGTTCGATTGGTCTAAGTTAGCCATGATTTTATCCACCCATATTTCGACTTAAAATCACTTTATTCGATTGGTCTAAGTTAGCCATGATTTTATCCACCCATATTTCGACTTAAAATCACTTTATTCGATTGGTCTAAGTTAGCCATGATTTTATCCACCCATATTTCGACTTAAAATCACTTTATTCGATTGGTCTAAGTTAGCCATGATTTTATCCACCCATATTTCGACTTAAAATCACTTTATTCGATTGGTTCAAGTTAGCCATGATTTTATCCACCCATATTTCGACTTAAAATCACTTTATTCGATTGGTCTAAGTTAGCCATGATTTTATCCACCCATATTTCGACTTAAAATCACTTTATTCGATTGGTCTAAGTTAGCCATGATTTTATCCACCCATATTTCGACTTAAAATCACTTTGTTCGATTGGTCTAAGTTAGCCATGATTTTATCCACCCATATTTCGACTTAAAATCACTTTATTCGATTGGTCTAAGTTAGCCATGATTTTATCCACCCATATTTCGACTTAAAATCACTTTATTCGATTGGTCTAAGTTAGCCATGATTTTATCCACCCATATTTCGACTCAGAATGGTTAGTTTCGATTTGTCTAAGATAGCTAACATTTTATCCACGCATATTTCGACTTAAAATCACTTTATTCGATTTGGTCTAAGTTAGCCATGATTTTATCCACCCATATTTCGACTTAAAATCACTTTATTCGATTGGTCTAAGTTAGCCATGATTTTATCCACCCATATTTCGACTTAAAATCACTTTATTCGATTGGTCTAAGTTAGCCATGATTTTATCCACCCATATTTCGACTTAAAATCACTTTATTCGATTGGTCTAAGTTAGCCATGATTTTATCCACCCACATTTCGACTCACAATGGTTAGTTTCGACTTGTCTAAGATAGCCATGATTTTATCCACCCATATTTCGACTTAAAATCACTTTATTCGATTGGTCTAAGTTAGCCATGATTTTATCCACCCATATTTCGACTTAAAATCACTTTATTCGATTGGTCTAAGTTAGCCATGATTTTATCCACCCATATTTCGACTTAAAATCACTTTATTCGATTGGTCTAAGATAGCCATGATTTTATCCACCCATATTTCGACTTAAAATCACTTTATTCGATTGGTCTAAGTTAGCCATGATTTTATCCACCCATATTTCGACTTAAAATCACTTTATTCGATTGGTCTAAGTTAGCCATGATTTTATCCACCCATATTTCGACTTAAAATCACTTTATTCGATTGGTCTAAGTTAGCCATGATTTTATCCACCCATATTTCGACTTAAAATCACTTTATTCGATTGGTCTAAGTTAGCCATGATTTTATCCACCCATATTTCGACTTAAAATCACTTTATTCGATTGGTCTAAGTTAGCCATGATTTTATCCACCCATATTTCGACTTAAAATCACTTTATTTCGATTGGTCTAAGTTAGCCATGATTTTATCCACCCATATTTCGACTTAAAATCACTTTATTCGATTGGTCTAAGTTAGCCATGATTTTATCCACCCATATTTCGACTTAAAATCACTTTATTCGATTGGTCTAAGTTAGCCATGATTTTATCCACCCATATTTCGACTTAAAATCACTTTATTCGATTGGTCTAAGTTAGCCATGATTTTATCCACCCATATTTCGACTTAAAATCACTTTATTCGATTGGTCTAAGTTAGCCATGATTTTATCCACCCATATTTCGACTTAAAATCACTTTATTCGATTGGTCTAAGTTAGCCATGATTTTATCCACCCATATTTCGACTTAAAATCACTTTATTCGATTGGTCTAAGTTAGCCATGATTTTATCCACCCATATTTCGACTTAAAATCCTTTATTCGATTGGTCTAAGTTAGCCATGATTTTATCCACCCATATTTCGACTTAAAATCACTTTATTCGATTGGTCTAAGTTAGCCATGATTTTATCCACCCATATTTCGACTTAAAATCACTTTATTCGATTGGTCTAAGTTAGCCATGATTTTATCCACCCATATTTCGACTTAAAATCACTTTATTCGATTGGTCTAAGTTAGCCATGATTTTATCCACCCATATTTCGACTTAAAATCACTTTATTCGATTGGTCTAAGTTAGCCATGATTTTATCCACCCATATTTCGACTTAAAATCACTTTATTCGATTGGTCTAAGTTAGCCATGATTTTATCCACCCATATTTCGACTTAAAATCACTTTATTCGATTGGTCTAAGTTAGCCATGATTTTATCCACCCATATTTCGACTTAAAATCACTTTATTCGATTGGTCTAAGTTAGCCATGATTTTATCCACCCATATTTCGACTTAAAATCACTTTATTCGATTGGTCTAAGTTAGCCATGATTTTATCCACCCATATTTCGACTTAAAATCACTTTATTCGATTGGTCTAAGTTAGCCATGATTTTATCCACCCATATTTCGACTTAAAATCACTTTATTCGATTGGTCTAAGTTAGCCATGATTTTATCCACCCATATTTCGACTTAAAATCACTTTATTCGATTGGTCTAAGTTAGCCATGATTTTATCCACCCATATTTCGACTTAAAATCACTTTATTCGATTGGTCTAAGTTAGCCATGATTTTATCCACCCATATTTCGACTTAAAATCACTTTATTCGATTGGTCTAAGTTAGCCATGATTTTATCCACCCATATTTCGACTCAGAATGGTTAGTTTCGACTTGTCTAAGATAGCCATGATTTTATCCACCCATATTTCGACTTAAAATCACTTTATTCGATTGGTCTAAGTTAGCCATGATTTTATCCACCCATATTTCGACTTAAAATCACTTTATTCGATTGGTCTAAGTTAGCCATGATTTTATCCACCCATATTTCGACTTAAAATCACTTTATTCGATTGGTCTAAGTTAGCCATGATTTTATCCACCCATATTTCGACTTAAAATCACTTTATTCGATTGGTCTAAGTTAGCCATGATTTTATCCACCCATATTTCGACTTAAAATCACTTTATTCGATTGGTCTAAGTTAGCCATGATTTTATCCACCCATATTTCGACTTAAAATCACTTTATTCGATTGGTCTAAGTTAGCCATGATTTTATCCACCCATATTTCGACTTAAAATCACTTTATTCGATTGGTCTAAGTTAGCCATGATTTTATCCACCCATATTTCGACTTAAAATCACTTTATTCGATTGGTCTAAGTTAGCCATGATTTTATCCACCCATATTTCGACTTAAAATCACTTTATTCGATTGGTCTAAGTTAGCCATGATTTTATCCACCCATATTTCGACTTAAAATCACTTTATTCGATTGGTCTAAGTTAGCCATGATTTTATCCACCCATATTTCGACTTAAAATCACTTTATTCGATTGGTCTAAGTTAGCCATGATTTTATCCACCCATATTTCGACTTAAAATCACTTTATTCGATTGGTCTAAGTTAGCCATGATTTTATCCACCCATATTTCGACTTAAAATCACTTTATTCGATTGGTCTAAGTTAGCCATGATTTTATCCACCCATATTTCGACTTAAAATCACTTTATTCGATTGGTCTAAGTTAGCCATGATTTTATCCACCCATATTTCGACTTAAAATCACTTTATTCGATTGGTCTAAGTTAGCCATGATTTTATCCACCCATATTTCGACTTAAAATCACTTTATTCGATTGGTCTAAGTTAGCCATGATTTTATCCACCCATATTTCGACTTAAAATCACTTTATTCGATTGGTCTAAGTTAGCCATGATTTTATCCACCCATATTTCGACTTAAAATCACTTTATTCGATTGGTCTAAGTTAGCCATGATTTTATCCACCCATATTTCGACTTAAAATCACTTTATTCGATTGGTCTAAGTTAGCCATGATTTTATCCACCCATATTTCGACTTAAAATCACTTTATTCGATTGGTCTAAGTTAGCCATGATTTTATCCACCCATATTTCGACTTAAAATCACTTTATTCGATTGGTCTAAGTTAGCCATGATTTTATCCACCCATATTTCGACTTAAAATCACTTTATTCGATTGGTCTAAGTTAGCCATGATTTTATCCACCCATATTTCGACTTAAAATCACTTTATTCGATTGGTCTAAGTTAGCCATGATTTTATCCACCCATATTTCGACTTAAAATCACTTTATTCGATTGGTCTAAGTTAGCCATGATTTTATCCACCCATATTTCGACTTAAAATCACTTTATTCGATTGGTCTAAGTTAGCCATGATTTTATCCACCCATATTTCGACTTAAAATCACTTTATTCGATTGGTCTAAGTTAGCCATGATTTTATCCACCCATATTTCGACTTAAAATCACTTTATTCGATTGGTCTAAGTTAGCCATGATTTTATCCACCCATATTTCGACTTAAAATCACTTTATTCGATTGGTCTAAGTTAGCCATGATTTTATCCACCCATATTTCGACTTAAAATCACTTATTTCGATTGGTCTAAGTTAGCCATGATTTTATCCACCCATATTTCGACTTAAAATCACTTTATTCGATTGGTCTAAGTTAGCCATGATTTTATCCACCCATATTTCGACTCAAAATACTTTATTCGATTTGTCTAAGTTAGCCATGATTTTATCCACCCATATTTCGACTTAAAATCACTTTATTCGATTGGTCTAAGTTAGCCATGATTTTATCCACCCATATTTCGACTTAAAATCACTTTATTCGATTGGTCTAAGTTAGCCATGATTTTATCCACCCATATTTCGACTTAAAATCACTTTATTCGATTGGTCTAAGTTAGCCATGATTTTATCCACCCATATTTCGACTTAAAATCACTTTATTCGATTGGTCTAAGTTAGCCATGATTTTATCCACCCATATTTCGACTTAAAATCACTTTATTCGATTGGTCTAAGTTAGCCATGATTTTATCCACCCATATTTCGACTTAAAATCACTTTATTCGATTGGTCTAAGTTAGCCATGATTTTATCCACCCATATTTCGACTTAAAATCACTTTATTCGATTGGTCTAAGTTAGCCATGATTTTATCCACCCATATTTCGACTTAAAATCACTTTATTCGATTGGTCTAAGTTAGCCATGATTTTATCCACCCATATTTCGACTTAAAATCACTTTATTCGATTGGTCTAAGTTAGCCATGATTTTATCCACCCATATTTCGACTTAAAATCACTTTATTCGATTGGTCTAAGTTAGCCATGATTTTATCCACCCATATTTCGACTTAAAATCACTTTATTCGATTGGTCTAAGTTAGCCATGATTTTATCCACCCATATTTCGACTTAAAATCACTTTATTCGATTGGTCTAAGTTAGCCATGATTTTATCCACCCATATTTCGACTTAAAATCACTTTATTCGATTGGTCTAAGTTAGCCATGATTTTATCCACCCATATTTCGACTTAAAATCACTTTATTCGATTGGTCTAAGTTAGCCATGATTTTATCCACCCATATTTCGACTTAAAATCACTTTATTCGATTGGTCTAAGTTAGCCATGATTTTATCCACCCATATTTCGACTTAAAATCACTTTATTCGATTGGTCTAAGTTAGCCATGATTTTATCCACCCATATTTCGACTTAAAATCACTTTATTCGATTGGTCTAAGTTAGCCATGATTTTATCCACCCATATTTCGACTCAAAATCACTTTATTCGATTGGTCTAAGTTAGCCATGATTTTATCCACCCATATTTCGACTTAAAATCACTTTATTCGATTGGTCTAAGTTAGCCATGATTTTATCCACCCATATTTCGACTTAAAATCACTTTATTCGATTGGTCTAAGTTAGCCATGATTTTATCCACCCATATTTCGACTTAAAATCACTTTATTCGATTGGTCTAAGTTAGCCATGATTTTATCCACCCATATTTCGACTTAAAATCACTTTATTCGATTGGTCTAAGTTAGCCATGATTTTATCCACCCATATTTCGACTTAAAATCACTTTATTCGATTGGTCTAAGTTAGCCATGATTTTATCCACCCATATTTCGACTTAAAATCACTTTATTCGATTGGTCTAAGTTAGCCATGATTTTATCCACCCATATTTCGACTTAAAATCACTTTATTCGATTGGTCTAAGTTAGCCATGATTTTATCCACCCATATTTCGACTTAAAATCACTTTATTCGATTGGTCTAAGTTAGCCATGATTTTATCCACCCATATTTCGACTTAAAATCACTTTATTCGATTGGTCTAAGTTAGCCATGATTTTATCCACCCATATTTCGACTTAAAATCACTTTATTCGATTGGTCTAAGTTAGCCATGATTTTATCCACCCATATTTCGACTTAAAATCACTTTATTCGATTGGTCTAAGTTAGCCATGATTTTATCCACCCATATTTCGACTTAAAATCACTTTATTCGATTGGTCTAAGTTAGCCATGATTTTATCCACCCATATTTCGACTTAAAATCACTTTATTCGATTGGTCTAAGTTAGCCATGATTTTATCCACCCATATTTCGACTTAAAATCACTTTATTCGATTGGTCTAAGTTAGCCATGATTTTATCCACCCATATTTCGACTTAAAATCACTTTATTCGATTGGTCTAAGTTAGCCATGATTTTATCCACCCATATTTCGACTTAAAATCACTTTATTCGATTGGTCTAAGTTAGCCATGATTTTATCCACCCATATTTCGACTTAAAATCACTTTATTCGATTGGTCTAAGTTAGCCATGATTTTATCCACCCATATTTCGACTTAAAATCACTTTATTCGATTGGTCTAAGTTAGCCATGATTTTATCCACCCATATTTCGACTTAAAATCACTTTATTCGATTGGTCTAAGTTAGCCATGATTTTATCCACCCATATTTCGACTTAAAATCACTTTATTCGATTGGTCTAAGTTAGCCATGATTTTATCCACCCATATTTCGACTTAAAATCACTTTATTCGATTGGTCTAAGTTAGCCATGATTTTATCCACCCATATTTCGACTTAAAATCACTTTATTCGATTGGTCTAAGTTAGCCATGATTTTATTCACCCATATTTCGACTCAAAATCACTTTATTCGACTGGTGTAAGTTGGCCATGACTTTATCCACCCATATTTCGACTTAAAATCACTTTATTCGATTGGTCTAAGTTAGCCATGATTTTATCCACCCATATTTCGACTTAAAATCACTTTATTCGATTGGTCTAAGTTAGCCATGATTTTATCCACCCATATTTCGACTTAAAATCACTTTATTCGATTGGTCTAAGTTAGCCATGATTTTATCCACCCATATTTCGACTTAAAATCACTTTATTCGATTGGTCTAAGTTAGCCATGATTTTATCCACCCATATTTCGACTTAAAATCACTTTATTCGATTGGTCTAAGTTAGCCATGATTTTATCCACCCATATTTCGACTTAAAATCACTTTATTCGATTGGTCTAAGTTAGCCATGATTTTATCCACCCATATTTCGACTTAAAATCACTTTATTCGATTGGTCTAAGTTAGCCATGATTTTATCCACCCATATTTCGACTTAAAATCACTTTATTCGATTGGTCTAAGTTAGCCATGATTTTATCCACCCATATTTCGACTTAAAATCACTTTATTCGATTGGTCTAAGTTAGCCATGATTTTATCCACCCATATTTCGACTTAAAATCACTTTATTCGATTGGTCTAAGTTAGCCATGATTTTATCCACCCATATTTCGACTTAAAATCACTTTATTCGATTGGTCTAAGTTAGCCATGATTTTATCCACCCATATTTCGACTTAAAATCACTTTATTCGATTGGTCTAAGTTAGCCATGATTTTATCCACCCATATTTCGACTTAAAATCACTTTATTCGATTGGTCTAAGTTAGCCATGATTTTATCCACCCATATTTCGACTTAAAATCACTTTATTCGATTGGTCTAAGTTAGCCATGATTTTATCCACCCATATTTCGACTTAAAATCACTTTATTCGATTGGTCTAAGTTAGCCATGATTTTATCCACCCATATTTCGACTTAAAATCACTTTATTCGATTGGTCTAAGTTAGCCATGATTTTATCCACCCATATTTCGACTTAAAATCACTTTATTCGATTGGTCTAAGTTAGCCATGATTTTATCCACCCATATTTCGACTTAAAATTGTTAGTTTCGATTTGTCTGAGATAGCCATGATTTTATCCACCCATATTTCGACTTAAAATCACTTTATTCGATTGGTCTAAGTTAGCCATGATTTTATCCACCCATATTTCGACTTAAAATCACTTTATTCGATTGGTCTAAGTTAGCCATGATTTTATCCACCCATATTTCGACTTAAAATCACTTTATTCGATTGGTCTAAGTTAGCCATGATTTTATCCACCCATATTTCGACTTAAAATCACTTTATTCGATTGGTCTAAGTTAGCCATGATTTTATCCACCCATATTTCGACTTAAAATCACTTTATTCGATTGGTCTAAGTTAGCCATGATTTTATCCACCCATATTTCGACTTAAAATCACTTTATTCGATTGGTCTAAGTTAGCCATGATTTTATCCACCCATATTTCGACTTAAAATCACTTTATTCGATTTGTCTAAGTTAGCCATGATTTTATCCACCCATATTTCGACTCAAAATCACTTTATTCGATTGGTCTAAGTTAGCCATGATTTTATCCACCCATATTTCGACTTAAAATCACTTTATTCGATTGGTCTAAGTTAGCCATGATTTTATCCACCCATATTTCGACTTAAAATCACTTTATTCGATTGGTCTAAGTTAGCCATGATTTTATCCACCCATATTTCGACTTAAAATCACTTTATTCGATTGGTCTAAGTTAGCCATGATTTTATCCACCCATATTTCGACTTAAAATCACTTTATTCGATTGGTCTAAGTTAGCCATGATTTTATCCACCCATATTTCGACTTAAAATCACTTTATTCGATTGGTCTAAGTTAGCCATGATTTTATCCACCCATATTTCGACTTAAAATCACTTTATTCGATTGGTCTAAGTTAGCCATGATTTTATCCACCCATATTTCGACTCAGAATGGTTAGTTTCGACTTGTCTAAGATAGCTATGATTTTATCCACCCATATTTCGACTTAAAATCACTTTATTCGATTGGTCTAAGTTAGCCATGATTTTATCCACCCATATTTCGACTTAAAATCACTTTATTCGATTGGTCTAAGTTAGCCATGATTTTATCCACCTATATTTCGACTTAAAATCACTTTATTTCGATTGGTCTAAGTTAGCCATGATTTTATCCACCCATATTTCGACTTAAAATCACTTTTTCGACTTGTCTAAGATAGCCATGATTTTATCCACCCATATTTCGACTTAAAATCACTTTATTCGATTGGTCTAAGTTAGCCATGATTTTATCCACCCATATTTCGACTCAGAATGGTTAGTTTCGACTTGTCTAAGTTAGCCATGATTTTATCCACCCATATTTCGACTTAAAATCACTTTATTCGATTGGTCTAAGTTAGCCATGATTTTATCCACCCATATTTCGACTTAAAATCACTTTATTCGATTGGTCTAAGTTAGCCATGATTTTATCCACCCATATTTCGACTTAAAATCACTTTATTCGATTGGTCTAAGTTAGCCATGATTTTATCCACCCATATTTCGACTTACAATCACTTTATTCGATTGGACTAAGTTAGCCATGATTTTATCCACCCATATTTCGACTTAAAATCCTTTATTCGATTGGTCTAAGTTAGCCATGATTTTATCCACCCATATTTCGACTTAAAATCACTTTATTCGATTGGTCTAAGTTAGCCATGATTTTATCCACCCATATTTCGACTTAAAATCACTTTATTCGATTGGTCTAAGTTAGCCATGATTTTATCCACCCATATTTCGACTTAAAATCACTTTATTCGATTGGTCTAAGTTAGCCATGATTTTATCCACCCATATTTCGACTCAGAATGGTTAGTTTCGACTTGTCTAAGATAGCTATGATTTTATCCACCCATATTTCGACTTAAAATCACTTTATTCGATTGGTCTAAGTTAGCCATGATTTTATCCACCCATATTTCGACTTAAAATCACTTTATTCGATTGGTCTAAGTTAGCCATGATTTTATCCACCCATATTTCGACTTAAAATCACTTTATTCGATTGGTCTAAGTTAGCCATGATTTTATCCACCCATATTTCGACTTAAAATCACTTTATTCGATTGGTCTAAGTTAGCCATGATTTTATCCACCCATATTTCGACTTAAAATCACTTTATTCGATTGGTCTAAGTTAGCCATGATTTTATCCACCCATATTTCGACTTAAAATCACTTTATTCGATTGGTCTAAGTTAGCCATGATTTTATCCACCCATATTTCGACTTAAAATCACTTTATTCGATTGGTCTAAGTTAGCCATGATTTTATCCACCCATATTTCGACTTAAAATCACTTTATTCGATTGGTCTAAGTTAGCCATGATTTTATCCACCCATATTTCGACTTAAAATCACTTTATTCGATTGGTCTAAGTTAGCTATGATTTTATCCACCCATATTTCGACTTAAAATCACTTTATTCGATTGGTCTAGAGTTAGCCATGATTTTATCAACCCATATTTCGACCTAAAATCACTTTATTCGATTGGTCTAAGTTAGCCATGATTTTATCCACCCATATTTCGACTTAAAATCACTTTATTCGATTGGTCTAAGTTAGCCATGATTTTATCCACCCATATTTCGACTTAAAATCACTTTATTCGATTGGTCTAAGTTAGCCATGATTTTATCCACCCATATTTCGACTTAAAATCACTTTATTCGATTGGTCTAAGTTAGCCATGATTTTATCCACCCATATTTCGACTTAAAATCACTTTATTCGATTGGTCTAAGTTAGCCATGATTTTATCCACCCATATTTCGACTTAAAATCACTTTATTCGATTGGTCTAAGTTAGCCATGATTTTATCCACCCATATTTCGACTTAAAATCACTTTATTCGATTGGTCTAAGTTAGCCATGATTTTATCCACCCATATTTCGACTTAAAATCACTTTATTCGATTGGTCTAAGTTAGCCATGATTTTATCCACCCATATTTCGACTTAAAATCACTTTATTCGATTGGTCTAAGTTAGCCATGATTTTATCCACCCATATTTCGACTTAAAATCACTTTATTCGATTGGTCTAAGTTAGCCATGATTTTATCCACCCATATTTCGACTTAAAATCACTTTATTCGATTGGTCTAAGTTAGGCATGATTTTATCCACCAATATTTCGACTCAGAATGGTTAGTTTCGATTTGGACTAAGATAGCTATCATTTTATCCACCCATATTTCGACTTAAAATGACTTTATTCGATTGGTCTAAGTTAGCCATGATTTTATCCACCCATATTTCGACTTAAAATCACTTTATTCGATTGGTCTAAGTTAGCCATGATTTTATCCACCCATATTTCGACTTAAAATCACTTTATTCGATTGGTCTAAGTTAGCCATGATTTTATCCACCCATATTTCGACTTAAAATCACTTTATTCGATTGGTCTAAGTTAGCCATGATTTTATCCACCCATATTTCGACTTAAAATCACTTTATTCGATTGGTCTAAGTTAGCCATGATTTTATCCACCCATATTTCGACTTAAAATCACTTTATTCGATTGGTCTAAGTTAGCCATGATTTTATCCACCCATATTTCGAC